>NZ_JAVKGQ010000005.1:0-58274 GCF_031432255.1 Agromyces aerolatus
AACCCCCAGGAGCCGAAACTGAATTACTCAGTCCAACTCCCGGGGGTCAGTTCACGGTGCTCCGAGGCATCCGCTCGTCCGGGGCATCCGCGCCCCGTCCACCGACCCGTTTCCTTGCTCAGGAAGATCGCCGCAGCGAACGGCGAGCCGCACGTTCGATCGCGGCGCGTCGCAGCATTCTTCCTGAGTGAGAAAAGCGCCCGCGGCCGCGGTCCGCGCGGGGGCACGTAACAATGCCGATCGTTCTGCCGATGTCCGCGAGAATCGAGAGCATGGACTGGCAGCGGATGGCGGAGGCGGAGCCCGCGCGGCGCGCACCCGCGCTGCCGACGCCGGTCGCGCCCGGCCGGGCTCCGGCGACGGGGGCCTGGCGCGAGGGTGACCCGGTCGGCCACCGCCGGTTCGTGCGCATCGGCGAGCTCGCGCTCGAGTCCGGCGCGACGCTGCCCGACGTGCGGATCGCGTACGAGTCCTGGGGCGAGCTCTCGCCGGCACGCGACAACGTGGTGCTCGTGCTGCACGCGCTCACGGGCGACGCCCACGTGCGCGGCCCGGCCGGGCCCGGCCACCCGACCGCGGGCTGGTGGTCCGGCATCGTCGGTCCCGGGCTCGCCATCGACACGGATCGCTGGTTCGTGGTCGCCGCCAACGTGCTCGGCGGCTGCCAGGGCACGACCGGCCCCTCGTCGTTCGCCCCCGACGGCGTCGAGTGGGGCCCACGCTTCCCGTTCCTCACGATCCGCGATCAGGTGCGCGCGCAGCAGCGGTTCGCCGAAGAGCTCGGCATCGACCGGTTCGCCGCCGTCGTCGGCGGCTCGATGGGCGCGATGCACGCGCTCGAGTGGGCCATCATGGCTCCAGAGGCCGTCGAGCGGGTCGCGGTGCTCGCCGCGCCGGCGGCCGCGACCGCCGACCAGATCGCCCACAACTCGATGCAGATCGAGGCGATCCGCGTCGACCCGGCGTTCCGGGGCGGCGCGTTCTACGACGCGATCGACGGCGACGGCCCGAGCCGTGGCCTCGCGCTCGCCCGCCGGCTCGCGATGCTGAACTACCGCACCGCGGCCGAGCTCGACGAACGCTTCGCGCGCAGCTGGCAGTCGAGCATCGATCCGCTCGGCGGCGGCGGCCGGTTCGCGGTCGAGTCGTACCTCGACTTCCACGGCAACCGGTTCACCCGTCGGTTCGACGCGAACAGCTACCTCGTCCTGACCGAGGCCATGAACTCGCACGACGTGGGCCGCGGCCGTGGCGGTGTGGCGAACGCCCTCGCCCGGGTCACGGCTGCGAGCCTCGTGCTCGGCATCGACAGCGACCGTTACTTCCCGCTCGCCGGTCAGCGCGAGATCGCCGCGCTGCTTCCGCGGAGCGTGCACGGCGACGAACCCGTCGTCGTCTCATCCGAGTTCGGACACGACGCGTTCCTGATCGAGGACGCCGCCGTCGGCCGAGCGCTCGGCGAGCTCTTCGCCGCGTGACGGGCGGACGTGCTTCTCCGCTTACCGACGGCGAGGTTGTACGCTCGGTCCAAGGGCGGCACTCGTCGGCGCCTCGATCGATCGCGCGTTTGGGGGTGTAGTGAAGCGCATCCACAAGGAACGCGACCGGCTGCTCCGGCGCGTCTCGCGGGTCACCGGGATCACCGGCGCCGCCGTCGCGCTCGCCTGCCTCCTCGTGCCCGGCACGCTCTCCGGTCTGCTCCTGCTCGCGGCCGCGGCTGCGGTCGCGGCGGTCGGCGCCTTCGTGTTCCTCGCGACGCAACGCGGCTCGCTCGTGCTGTCCGCAGCCGCGGTCGCGGCCTCGATTGCGGCGATCGCGTTCATCGGCAGCGACGCGGGCGCCGACCCGGTCGCGCTCGCCGCGATCTCGTCGATCGCGGGGGTCGCCGCGGCCTCGACCGCCATCCCCGTCATCGTGCGACGGCACGGCATCGCCCTCGCGGTCACGTTCGCGGTGTCCGTCATCGTGACCCTGTGGGTGCTCGCGCTCACGGGCGAACCGGTCGCCACGCCCATCCTCACCGCGATCGCGGGCTGGCTCGCGTGCGGCGCACTCGGGATCTGGATCGACCGCGCCATCGCGCGGACCGCCGAGCGCATCGCCGAGGTCGGGCGCGCGCACGAGGCCGAGCGGCTGGCGAGCGAGCTCGAGGCGCAGCAGCGGCAGGACGCGCGCGTGCTGCACGACACCGTCCTGGCGACGCTCAGCCTGCTCGCCCACTCGGGTGTCGGGGTCGGGCCGGCCGCGCTCCGCCAGCAGGCCGGCGACGATGCCCGGCTGCTGCGGCTGCTCAGGCTCGGAGCCCCGCTCGACAGCGGCGGCAGCTCGATGTTCTCGCCCGACCAGGACGCCGACGCACTCGGCACGACGTTCGAGTCGGTCCGTCAGCGGTTCGCCCGCATGGGGCTCGACGTGAACTGGCACGGTGCCGGTCAGCTGGTGCTCCCGCGGGACACGCTCGACGCGCTGCTCGGCGCACTCGGCGAGTGTCTCGAGAACGTCCGCCGGCACTCCGGCGTGAACGAGGCCGACGTCACCGTCACCGACGACGACCACACCGTGCGGGCGATGGTCTCGGACGCGGGGACCGGGTTCGAGCCCGCACTGATCGACTCGGGACGCCTCGGATTCGCCGAGTCGGTCGTGGGCCGGCTCACGTCGGTGGGCGGCCGCGCCCGGGTGTTCTCATCGCCGGGTGCGGGCACCACCGTCATGCTCGAGGTGCCGAAGCCATGACCGGCGGATTCGATGAGGCGACCGCCACGGCGGGCCGCGAGCAGAGCTTCCGGCGCCCCGCGCGTTCGGCGCGTGCGGCGGTCGACGCGTACGGCAGCCACGGCGGCACGCGGCTCGCGCTCGGTGCGGCGGTGGCCGCGGGCATCCTCATCGCCGCGCAGCTCGTGCATGCCGTGGCGATCGCCCCGTACTTCCCGCCCGGCCCTGGTCCGTGGCCCGCATGGATCGCGCTCGCAGTGGTGCTGGCCGCCGGCGTGACCACCGTCGCCGCGCTCTCCTACCGCGTGCCCGACTGGCTCTTCGGCCTGATCCTGGTCGCGCTGGCCGTGCCGGTCGTGCTCGATGTGGCGACGACCGCGACGCTGCTGCATGTCGGGGTGACCGCGACCGCGGCTCCCGCCGCGGCCATGGTGCTCATGCCGGTCGCGGCGCTTCGCGGCACGGCCGGCCCGCTCGCCGCGACGTCGGTGCTGGCGGGGGCGCTCGCGGTCGAGGCCCTGCTGCAGCTCCCGTCGGCGGGCCGGAGCGTGGTGTTCGGGCTCGCGGTCGCGGGCACGGCGCTGCTGCCGGTGGCGCTCACCGTGATGACGGTGCGCGGGTTCCGGCGGCTCGCGCGCCGCGAGGTCGACCTGTCGCTCGTGCAGTCGACGGTGGCCACGCCGCGCACCGCGGTGGGCATGCGTGCATCCGAGGAGCTCGCGCAGCTCGACTTCGACGCCGAGTCGCTGCTCGAGGACGTCGGTGCGGGGCGGGTGGCGATCCCGCTGCCCCCGGACAAGGCCGAGCTCGCGGGCCGGCTCGCGGCGCGACTGCGCATCCGGCTCATCGAGGGCCGGACCGATACGTGGCTGCGGCACGCGGTCGCCGAGTCCGCCTACCTGTCGGGGCGCGTCGAGGTCACCGACCCGAACGGGCTCGCCGGCAAGCTCACGCCGGCGCAGCGCGAAGGGTTGCTTTTCGCGCTCTGGCTCATCGTGGGCGAGCGCTCGCGACGGGCTTCGGCGCGCGCGACCGTGCGGGTGGGCCAGATCGACGCGCAGGCGGGACTGCCCGCCGGGTTCGCCGATGCCGGCGGCGCGCGCGGCGACGACCCGTACGGGGACCTCGGCATCGCGATCGGCATCTCGGGCGTCGCCCTGCGTCAGTTGGACGCGGCGATGTGGGATGCGGTCGAGAGCGTCGGGACCCACCGCACGACCACCGACGCCGAGCGCCTCCGCGTCGATATCCTCTGTCGAACCGACCAGCCGTCGCGCGCGTCCATCATGACGCGGGAACGCGGCGCGCGAACGAGGGAAACCTGAATGCCCGATTCCACCGCCCCCATCCGTCTGGCGATCGTCGACGACCACCGCATGCTGCTCGGCGCACTGAGCGAGTGGCTGCGCGGCGCAGCGCCCGACATCGACGTCGTCGCGGCCGTCCCGTCGTGGTCGGAGCTGCTCGCGCATCCCGCGTTCCCGGTCGATGTCGTGCTGCTCGACCTGGATCTGAAGGACAACATCCCGGTCTCGCTGAAGCTGTCGATGCTGAAGTCGGCGGACGTGCAGACCATGCTGATCAGCACCTACTCGGAGCCGGCCGTCGTACGTGAGGCGCTGAGCGCCGGGGCGCTCGGCTATCTGCCGAAATCGGAGCCGGTCGAGACGATCGTCGAGGCGATCCGGGCGGCGAAGCTCGGCGAGTCGTATCTCACGCCCGAGTTGCAGGCCACGCTCATCGAGGACGGTCTCGGCCCGAAGCTCTCGGCGCAGGAGCGCCGGGTCATGGCGCTCTACGGCGCGGGTCAGCCCGTCAAGGCGGTCGCGTTCCAGCTCGGCATCTCGGAGGAGACGGCGAAGAGCTACCTCAAGCGCATCCGCGAGAAGTACCGCGTCGCGGGCTACGACGTGGGCACCAAGGTCGCACTGCGCAAGCGCGCGATCGCCGACGGGATCCTGCTGCAGAGCGACTGACCGGGTCGAGCCGGCTCGCGTGGGCCGCCGCCGCGACGCCTAGTCCAGGGCGGGCGTCGCCGCGGTCGTCACCGACACCACGACCCCACGCCGACGGCGGGCCCGGTCGAGCCCGAAGCTCGCGACCGCGAGGCCCAGGCCGACGATGGTCAGCACCAGCCCGATCCACACCGGCGCGACGTACCCGAGGCCGCCCGCGATCGCGAGACCGCCGAGGAGCGCACCGAGGCTGTTGCCGATGTTCAGCGCCGAGTGGTTGAGTGCGGCGGCGAGCGATTGGCTGTCGCGAGCGACGTCCATGAGGCGCGCCTGAATGGTGGGCGAGAGCGCCGACGAGGCGCCCCCGATGAGGAACAACCCGGCGAACAGGCCCACCGGGTGAGCCGCGGTCAGGCCGAGCAGCACGAGCGCGCCCGCGAGCACGACGAAGAACACGTACATCGCGCGTCGCACGCTCCAGTCGGCGAGCCGGCCGCCGATGAGGTTGCCGATCGTCATGCCGAGCCCGACCGCGATGAGCGCGATCGGCACGAGGTCTTCGGCGAGTCCGGTGACGTCGGTCGCGAGCGGTGCGACGTAGCTGTACACGGCGAACAGCCCGCCGAACCCGATCGCGCCGATCCCGACGGCGAACCAGACCTGCGCGCGTCCGAACGCCGCGAGCTCGCGCCGCATCGTGGCTGCGGCGTCGCCCGGCTGCCATGGCACGGCGGCCAGCACGGCGACGAACGTGAGCGCGAAGATCGCCGCGACCGCGAGGTAGGCGACGCGCCATCCGGCGACCTGTCCGAGCCACGTGATCGCGGGCACGCCGATCACGTTCGCGATCGTGAGCCCCGAGAGCACGAGCGCGACCCCTCTGGCGCGTTTGCCGGGCCCCATGAGACTCGCCGCGACCAGCGAGGCGATGCCGAAGTATGCACCGTGCGGGAGCGCCGACACGAACCGCGCGATGAGGACGAGCTCGAAGCTCGGAAGCAGGGCCGACGCGACCGTGCCGAGCGCGAACGCCGTGATCAGCCACAGGAGCAGCCGCTTCCGCGGCCACCTGGCCGCGGCAGCCGCGATCGTGGGCGCGCCCACGACCACGCCGGCGGCGTAGGCGGAGATGATCCAGCCGGCTCGCGCGTTCGCCTCCTCGGGCGAGGTCGCGTAGAGCCCGGGCATGAGATCGGACGCGATGTTCGGCAGCAGGCCCATGGCGACGAACTCGGTCGCGCCGATGCCGAATCCGCCCAGGGCAAGCGCGAGCAGGGCGACACGAACACGGGCCGGCGACCACGTCGTCGGCCCGTCTGAGGTGAGGGTCACCGGTCGATCATCTCACGATTCGAATCGATTCGATCACGCCGAGGTTGGACGCCCCCGACGCGCATCGGCGCTCCGCCTCACCCGATCACGCGTCGAGTGCGGCCTCGAGTCGCTCGAGCTTCCCGTCGAGCTCACCGCGATACCCCGGCCGGATGTCGGCCTTCAGCACCAGCGAGACGCGCGAGCCGAACTCCCCGACCGCCTCGGTCGCGCGGCGCACGACGTCGAAGACCTCGTCCCACTCGCCCTCGATCGTCGTGAACATGGCGTCCGTGTGGTTCGGCAGGCCCGACTCGCGGACGATCCGGACGGCCGCGGCGACCGCGTCGTGCACGCTTCCGTCGGTGCGACCGGTGCCGCTCGGTGCCACAGAGAATGCGACCAGCATCATTCCTCCCCGGTGCGGACCGAGGCGGCCGGCCGAATGCCGCCGCCGGTCGCGGCCCGCTCGGTTCCAGCCTGCCACAGCGAGCGGATGCCCCAGCCGAGCAGGAGCACGAGGAGCGCCGACTTGCCCGTGAGCAGGAGCACCGAGCCCGGGCTCGCGGCCAGCAGCCACCCGTACCAGTAGGGGTAGATGAGGTGCGTGAACAGCGCGACGAGACCCGCGAGCACCGCGGGCAGGGTGAATCGCCGGGGCGCCGTCGCGAGCCCGAGCACGATCGGTGCGGCGAGCCAGGTGGCGAACTGGGGCGAGCCGACCTTGTTCGCGAGCATGAGCACGATGACGAGCGCAAGGGCGAGCGGAGCGAGGATGCGGCCGATCGGCGCGCCGCGCCTGACTGCGCGGATGCCCACGAGCGCGACGGCGAGCACGCCGAGCGCCATGAGCGGCGTCGTCAGCGCCGCGGCCGTCGCCACTCCGGGCCCGGTGATCTGGTAGGTCAGGATGTCGCGGTCGTACTCGATCTCCACGCCGCGCGTGCCGGCCACGATCTGCCAGAGCCAGGGCACGCCGATGGGCGCCTCGACCTGGAGCCCGCGCCCCGCCTGCTGTCCGATGAAACCGAAGACGTTCAGACCCGACCCCGCGAGCAGGCACACTCCGATGATGCCGACGCTGAGCGCGACGGCGACGGTCACGATCTCGAACCGACGCCGGTGCGCGATGACGAGCGCGGCGAGGAGGGCGGCCGGCCAGACCTTGACCCACGTCGCGACGGTGAGCAGAGCGGCGGCGACCCGCGGTCGCCCGGCGGCGAGCAGCAGCCCGACGAGCGCGATCGGCACCGTGACCGCATCGATGCGGCCGAGCGCGATCGGCCCGAGTGCGGCGAGGAAGCCGAGCCACCACCAGGCGGCGACCCGGCGCGGGCGCGACCAGCGTCGCCGGCCGAGCAGTACGGCGAACGCGATCGCGTCGAGGAGCGTCATGAGTGCGAGCCAGGTGACCGGGTACCAGGAGACTCCGAATGCGAGCGACGCCGTCATCGGTGCGAACGCGAGGATCGGGTAGACCCATGGCGCGTCGATGCCGACGCGCAGCCAGCCGTTCGCCGCCTGCTGCGTCCACATGAGGTAGACGCTCTCGACGTCGCCGAGCGGCCAGCCCGGCGCGAACAGGTTCAGCGCGGCGAGCGCCGCGTGCACGACCGCGAACGTGACCCAGAGCGCGGTGCGGCCGGCCAGCCCGCGGCGGATCACGCCCCGGTGCGGCGCGGCGGATGTCTCGCTCACGCCCCCTGCCGTCATGGCAGCGATCCTAACCGAGCCGGTTCCCGGCGATCGGATCGTCATATATCGCCGCGTGCCTTGCGCCGACGTCGAGTCTCGATGCGCGTCTTCGTGCCTCTGGCGCTACTCCACCGGCGTGGAGCTCGCGAGCAGCCGGCCGATCACGGACGGGACGGCCTCCGCGACGTCGAGCGCGGCGATGGGGCCGCCGTCGACGCGCTCGCTCGCGAGCCGGCCGGCCTCGCCGTGCACGAACGCGGCCGTCGCGGCGAGCCTGGTCAGCACCGTGGCATCCGTCATCACCTGATCGTGGTGGCTCGCGACGAGCGCGCCCAGCACGCCACCGAGCACGTCACCCGTGCCGGCCGTGGCGAGCCAGTGCGTCGGCGCGTGCACGCTGAGCCGGCGGCCGCCGGGGTCCGCGACGTGGGTCACGGCACCCTTCAGCAGGACGACGACGCCGAGCTCGCTCGCGGCGTGCGCCGCCCACCCTGCGGGGTTCTCGAGCACGGCGTCCTTGGTCGTGCGGATCTCGCGCGAGACCAGGAGCTTCGCGAGCTCCCGCGCGTGCGGCGTGATGACCGTCGGCCCGTTGTGCGTGCCGACCAGGTCGAGGCCGCCGGCATCGAGGACGACGGGCACACCGGAGGCGAGCGCGTGCTGCAGGTCGCCTGAGAGCACGAACGTGCGGTGCGAGGCATCCATGCCCGAGCCCAGCAGCCACGCCTGGACGCGACCCGACTGCGTGACCGTCTCGGGCCGCCGGAGCAGCACCGCGGCCCTGAGCGGTCGCGGGCCGATGTACCTGACCATGCCGATGCCCGCCCGGTGGGCGGCTTCGACGCCGAGCACCGCGGCGCCCGGGTACTCGGTCGATCCGGTGAGTACCCCGAGCACCCCGCGGCGGTACTTGTCGTCATCGGCCTCGGGTCGCCGGATCCAGCCGGCGGCGTCGGCCGCGGTCCATTCCTGCCACGCGGCGTCATCCATGCCACCACCCTATGGGCCGGGCGGCCGCGGCGGGCGGCGTCGCCGTCAGACCTGCACGCGATCCCCGATCGCGACGATGTTGCCCTCGCTGTCGGTGAACCAGGCGGTGCGGAGCCCGTCGACCTCGGCCACGTCATCGACCGTGGTCAGGCCCGGCAGGTCGTACTGGTTGAACTCGATCCCGAGCCCGCGGAGCCGCTCCATGTCGCCGTCGAGGTCGTCGCTCTCGATGCCGAGCACGGTGTTCTGCGCGGTCCCGGCGAACTGGGTGCGATACACCAGCACCCGGACCCCGCCGATCGTGATGAAGAACGCCTCGTCTTCGAGACTCATCTCGGGGTCGTTCCCGAGCAGGTCGGTCCAATACCGTCGAGCCCGGTCGAGGTCGGAGGCCGGCAACACCGCGTACGCTGACGCATTCTCGAACATGACTCACCCTCGATTCCTCGGGTCGGTCGGGAGTCTACGCCGGAGTCACCGCGTCCGCCTCAACGAGGGGTTCATCGGCGCCTCGTCGCGTCCTGCACCTCCCCCACCAGCTCCTCGATGATGTCCTCGAGGAAGATCACGCCCGTCGTCGCGCCCTGCTCGTCGAACGAGCGGGCGACGTGGGTGCCGAGCCGGCGCATGGTCGCGAGCGCGTCCTCGAGGTCGGTGCCGCCGAAGATGGACACCAGTCGCCGCACGCGCTTCGCGGGCAGCGGATGGTCGAACTCGCCGTTCTCGAGGTCGATCACGTCCTTGAGGTGGACGTACCCGGCCGGCTCGCCGTCGGCACCGAGCAGGACGTATCGCGAGAACCCGTGCCTGGCGACCGCACGCTCGACGTCGGCCGGCGTCGCCTCGGGCGGCAGGCTCACGAGCTGCGTCATCGGGACGGCGACGTCGCTCACGCGCTTAGTCGTGAACTCGAACGCCGCGGTGAGCGTGCCGCTCGCGTCGTCGAGCACGCCCTCACGCCGTGAACGGTCGACGATGGTCTGCACCTCTTCGAGCGTGAACGTCGAGTTGGCCTCGTTCTTCGGCTCGACGCCGAACAGCCGCAGCACGCCGTTCGCCGTGGCGTTCAGCGCGACGATCGCGGGCCGGAAGACGCGAGCGATGAACACCAGCGGCGGCGCGAGCAGGAGCACGGCCTTGTCGGGCAGCGAGAACGACAGGTTCTTCGGCACCATCTCGCCGAACACCACGTGCAGGTACGACACCAGCACGAGCGCGATCACGAACGCGATCGTGCCGATGACCTCCTCGGACCAGCCCGTCAGGTGCAACGGGATCTCGAGCAGGTGGTGGATCGCGGGCTCCGAGACGTTCAAGATCAGCAGCGAGCAGATCGTGATGCCGAGCTGGCTCATCGCGAGCATGAGCGTCGCGTGCTCCATCGCCCACAGCGCGGTCTTCGCCCGGCGGCTGCCGCGTTCGGCGAGCGGCTCGATCTGCGAGCGTCGTGCCGAGATGACGGCGAACTCGGCGCCGACGAAGAACGCGTTGCCCGCGAGCAGGACCACGAGCCAGGCGAGGCCGATCCAGTCGCTCATCGCAGCCCCTCCCGGGTGTCATCGGTCTCGTCGGGTGCGGGATCGGGGATGAACCTCAGCCGGTCGATCCGTCGGCCCTCCATGCGCTGCACCTCGAGCCGGCCGCCTTCGGCGGGCACCCCGTCGCCGACGACCGGCAACCGCCCGAGCTCACTCACGACGAAGCCGGCCACGGTCTCGTAGTCGCCGTCCTCCGGAACGCGGATCCCGGTCCGGTCGAGCAGCTCGTCGGGACGGAGGATGCCGGGGAAGCTGATCTCGTCGCCACGGCGTACGATGCCGGCTCGTGCCCGATCGTGCTCGTCGGCGACCTCGCCGACGAGCTCCTCGACGAGGTCTTCGAGCGTCACGACGCCCGCCGTCCCCCCGTACTCGTCGACCACGACCGCCATCTGATACCCACGACCGCGCAACTCGCCGAGCAGCGTGTCCAGGGTCATCGTCTCGGGGACGCGCACGACCTCGGTCTGCAGGGCCGACGCCGGCACGTCACTCCGGCGCTCGCGCGGCACCGAGACAGCCTGCTTCACGTGGACGACGCCGACGATGTCGTCGAGGTTCTCCTCGTAGACCGGGAATCGCGAGTACCCCGTCTGGCGTGCGAGATCGAGCACGACCTCGGTCGACTCGGAACGCTGCACGGCGGCGACGCTCGGCCGGGGCGTCATCACATCTGAGGCGTCGTGCTCGGAGAACCGCAGCGTCCGGCCGAGCAGGGTCGCCGTGTCCTGCTCGAGCAGCCCGGCGCTCGCCGAGCGCCGCACCAGGGACGACAGCTCCTCGGCCGAACGGGCGCCCGAGAGCTCCTCTTTCGGCTCGATGCCCATCGCGCGGAGGAGGGCGTTCGCCGATCCGTTCAGGAGCGAGATCGCGGGCCGGAAGACCCACGTGAACGCGGTCTGGAACGGGATGACGACCTTCGCCGTCGCGCGCGGCAGCGTGAGCGCGAAGTTCTTCGGCACCAGCTCGCCGATGACCATGGACAGGAGCGTGGCCACGACCATCGCGGTGATCGCCCCGATCGGGCGCACGAGCGCCTCGGTCAGACCGAGCGACGTGAGCGGCCCCGCGAGCAGCGACGAGATCGCCGGCTCCATGGTGTACCCCGTCAGCAGCGTCGTGAGGGTGATGCCGAGCTGCGCGCTGGACAGGTGCGTCGAGGTGATCTTCAGCGCGGCGATCGTGAGGCCGAGCCGCGTCTCGCCTTTGGCCCGCCGCGCCTCGAGGTCGGCGCGGTCGAGGTTCACGAGCGCGAACTCGCTCGCAACGAACAAGCCCGTGCCGATCGTGAGCAGGAGTCCGATGGCGAGCAGGATCCACTCAGACATCGGCGGCTGCCCGACCGGTCACGGGCGAGGGTCTGTGCCCGGGTGAGGTCGAAGAGGGAGGTTCGTCCATGGTCGCCTCAGTCTATCGAGTTCGCACGTCCCGAGACCGCGCGGTCACCAACTGACCGGCAGCGCCTTCCCCTCCTCGTACCCGGCCGCCGACTGGATGCCGACCCTGGCCCGCTCGCGGAACTCGGCGAGGGTGCGCGCGCCCGCGTACGTGAACGAGCTCCTGACGCCCGCGGTGATCATGTCAAGCAGGTCCTCGACCGACGGTCGCAGCGGATCGAGATAGATCGAGGACGACGAGATGCCTTCCGCGAAGAGCTCGCGGCGAGCCAGCTCGTACGGCGAGAGCCGATCGAACCGCTCGCGCACGGCCTTGGTCGACGCCATGCCCCAGCTCTCCTTGAACGCGCGGCCGGCGTCGTCGACGCGGAGCATGCCGGGCGCCTCGATGGTTCCGGCGAACCAGGACCCGACCATCACGGCGGAGGCACCGGCGGCCAGCGCGAGCGCGACGTCGCGCGGGTACCGCACGCCGCCGTCGGCCCACACGTGCGCGCCGAGTTCGCGCGCCGCCTCCGCCGTCTCGAGCACCGCGGAGAACTGCGGCCGGCCGACGGCCGTCATCATGCGCGTGGTGCACATCGCCCCGGGGCCGACGCCGACCTTGAGCATGCTCGCGCCGGCGTCCACGAGGTCGGCGACGCCGTCGGCGGTGACGATGTTGCCGGCCGCGATCGGCAGGCCGAGTCCGAGCTCGCGGACCGCGCGGATCGCGCGGAGCATCCCGTCCTGGTGCCCGTGCGCGGTGTCGACGACGAGCAGGTCGACACCCGCGTCGGCGAGGGCCTTGGCCTTGCCTGCGACGTCGCCGTTGATGCCGACCGCCGCAGCGACGCGCAGCCGCCCGTCCCGGTCGACGTTCGGCGCGTAGATGGTTCCGCGCAGCGCACTGCGCCGGCTCAGGGTGCCGACGATCCGGCCGTGGCGCAGCACGGGCGCGAACTCGAGACCGGCCTCGACCATGAGGTCGAACGCGGCCCGCGGCGAGTCGGCCTCGTCCGCGTCGATCGAGGCGAGCTCGCCGTGCACCAGGTCGCCGAGCCGGGCGTCGGGCAACGCGGTGCCCAGGCGTTCGGCCGGGATGCAGCCGGCGAAGCCGCCGGCGTCGTCCTCGAGCACGACCCCGTGGCCCGGCGCGGCGGGCAGCGCGAGCAGCACCTCCGCGGCGGACGCATCGGGCGAGAACACGTGCGGGGTGTCGTAGGCCACGGGCTGCGACTTGACCCACCGGATCGCCTGGGCCAACTCATCCACATGCAGATCCTGCGGGAGCACGCTGAGCCCGCCGCGCCGGGCCAGCGTCGCGGCCAGCCGGGGGCCCGTGACCGAGTTCATGTTGGCCGAGATCACGGGCACGCTCGCCCCCGAGCCGTCGTCGGTCGCGAGCGAGACGTCGAGCCGGCTCGACACCCCGGACCGGCTCGGCACCAGAAACACGTCGGAGTAGGTCAGATCGTGGGTCGGCGCCGTCCGGTAGAACTCCATGCATTCCACGCTACCTCGCCCGGTTGCGGACGCGGCGCGGCGCGGTGTGCCGAGGCGAGGCGGGCGGGGGTTAGGCTTGTTCATTGGGTGGTCGGGTCCAGCGCATCCGCGTGTCGTGGCTCATCGCCGTGTAGGCAACGAGCGTCAACGGAGAGAGTGGGCGAGAGGCTGTGTCGAGCCAATTGACCGGGTCGGGTTCTGAAGAACACACCGCGGCGGAGTTCGGAGCCAATGAATGGCTCGTGGACGAGATGTACGAGAAATACGTCGCTGATCCCTCGACGGTCGACCGGACCTGGTGGCCGGTCCTCGAGCAGTACCACCAGTCCAAGACGCAGGGCGCCGCCGACGGGCAGCCTGCCCCCACCTCGGCAGCCCCCGCCGAAGCATCCGCCCCGGCCGAGGCATCCGCCACCGAGGCCGCCGCCGCACCCGCGGCGAGCGACGCACCGGCCGCCGAGCCCGCCCCGATCACGGCGCCCGCGCCGGTCCTCGGGCAGGCGCCCGCCGCACGGACCACCTCGCAGGCCCCGCGCCCCGAGCCGGTCCCGGCCGATGTGCCCGTCACGAGCCCGCAGCCGGTCGTCGCCGACGAGGAGCGCCACGACGAGGTCGTGACCCTCAAGGGCATGCCGAAGGCGCTCGCGGCCAATATGGACGCGTCGCTCACGGTCCCGACCGCGACGAGCGTGCGCACCGTGCCCGCGAAGCTCATGATCGACAACCGGATCGTGATCAACAACCATCTGCGGCGTTCGCGCGGCGGCAAGATCTCGTTCACGCATCTCATCGGCTGGGCGCTGATCCAGGCGCTCAAGGAGTTCCCGAGCCAGAACGTCTACTACTCGGAGCCCGACGGCAAGCCGTCGCTGGTCCGCCCCGCGCACATCGGCCTCGGCATCGCGATCGACCTGCCGAAGCCCGACGGCACGCGCGCACTCCTCGTCCCGGCCATCAAGCGCGCCGAGACGATGACGTTCAACGAGTACCTCGCGGCGTACGAAGACCTCGTCTCGCGCGCCAGGAACAACAAGCTCAAGGCCGACGACTTCCAGGGTGCGACCATCTCGCTGACGAACCCCGGCGGCATCGGCACCGTGCACTCGGTCCCGCGCCTCATGAAGGGGCAGGGCTGCATCATCGGCGCCGGCGCCCTCGAGTACCCGGCCGAGTTCCAGGGCTCGAGCGAGAAGACGCTCGCGAACCTCGCCGTCGGCAAGACCATCACGCTCACGTCGACGTACGACCACCGCGTGATCCAGGGTGCCGGGTCCGGCGAGTTCCTGAAGAAGGTGCACGAGCTGCTCATCGGGCAGCGCAACTTCTACGAGGACATCTTCGCCGCGCTCCGGCTGCCCTACGAGCCGATCCGGTGGGCGCCCGACATCAACGTCGACCTGGCCAGCGCGATCGACAAGACCTCGCGTGTGCAGGAGCTCATCAACGCGTTCCGCGTGCGCGGCCACCTGATGGCCGACATCGACCCGCTCGAGTACGTGCAGCGCTCGCACCCCGACCTCGACCTCGAGAGCCACGGCCTCACGTTCTGGGACCTCGACCGCGAGTTCGTGACCGGCGGCTTCGGCGACACCCGCACGGCGCTGCTGCGCGACATCCTCGGCATCCTGCGCGACTCGTACTGCCGCACGATCGGCATCGAGTACATGCACATCCAGGACCCGGTGCAGCGCAAGTGGATCCAGCACCAGGTCGAGCGCAAGTACGAGAAGCCGAACCACAACGAGCAGATGCGGATCCTCCGCAAGCTCAACGAGGCCGAGGCGTTCGAGACGTTCCTGCAGACGAAGTACGTCGGCCAGAAGCGGTTCAGCCTCGAGGGCGGCGAGTCCGTGATCGCGCTGCTCGACGAGATCCTGCAGGGCGCGGCCAAGGAGGGCCTCGACGAGGTCGCCATCGGCATGGCGCACCGCGGCCGGCTGAACGTGCTCACGAACATCGCCGGCAAGACGTACGGTCAGGTCTTCCGCGAGTTCGAGGGCACCGCGAGCGCGCACGGGTCTGGCGACGTGAAGTACCACCTCGGCACCGAGGGCACCTTCACGGCCGACGAGGGCGAGCAGATCACCGTCTCGCTCGCGGCGAACCCGTCGCACCTCGAGGCCGTCGACGGCGTGCTCGAGGGCATCGTCCGCGCGAAGCAGGACCGCAAGCCCATCGGCACGTTCTCGACCCTGCCGATCCTCGTGCACGGCGACGCCGCGATGGCCGGTCAGGGCGTGGTCGTCGAGACCATGCAGATGTCGCAGCTGCGCGGCTACCGCACGGGCGGCACGATCCACGTGAACATCAACAACCAGGTCGGGTTCACGACCGTGCCGGGCGACGCGCGCTCCTCGATCTACTCGACCGACGTCGCGAAGACGATCCAGGCGCCCATCTTCCACGTGAACGGCGACGACCCCGAGGCCGTCGTCCGGGTGGCCGAGCTCGCGTTCCGCTACCGCCAGGAGTTCAAGCGCGACGTCGTCATCGACCTCGTCTGCTACCGCCGGCGCGGCCACAACGAGGGCGACGACCCGTCGATGACGCAGCCCCTCATGTACAACCTCATCGAGGCGAAGCGTTCGGTGCGCAAGCTCTACACCGAGGCGCTCGTGGGCCGCGGCGACATCACCGAGGCCGAGTACGAAGAGGCGCACCGCGACTTCCAGGACCGCATGGAACGCGCCTTCGCCGAGACGCACGCGGCGCAGACCGGGGCGATCCCGATCGTCGGCGGCTCGGGCGCCGACACCGACGGCGGCGCCGAGCCGGCCGCGGGCGAGCTCGAGACCACGGGCGTGCCCGTCGAGGTCGTGCACGCGATCGGCGATGCGTTCAACAACAAACCCGCCGGGTTCACCGTGCACCCGAAGATCCAGCAGCTGCTCACCAAGCGCTACGAGATGAGCCGCAACGGCAAGATCGACTGGGGCTTCGGCGAGCTGCTCGGACTCGGCTCGCTGCTGCTCGAGGGCACCCCGGTCCGGTTCGCCGGCCAGGACGCCCGGCGCGGGACGTTCGTGCAGCGCCACGCGGTCGTGCACGACCGTGCGAACGGCCAGGAATGGCTGCCGCTGCAGAACCTGTCGGAGAACCAGGCGAAGTTCTGGATCTACGACTCGCTGCTCAGCGAGTACGCCGCGATGGGCTTCGAGTACGGCTATTCGGTCGAGCGGGCCGACGCGCTCGTGCTGTGGGAGGCGCAGTTCGGCGACTTCGCCAACGGCGCGCAGATCATCATCGACGAGTTCATCTCGTCGGCCGAGCAGAAGTGGGGCCAGCGGTCGAGTGTCGTGCTGCTGCTCCCCCACGGGTACGAAGGCCAGGGCCCCGATCACTCGAGCGCACGCATCGAGCGGTACCTGCAGCTGTGCGCCGAGAACAACATGACCGTCGCGCGCCCGTCGACCCCTGCGTCGTACTTCCACCTGCTGCGCCGTCAGGCCTATGCGCGCCCGCGCCGCCCGCTCGTGGTGTTCACGCCCAAGGCGATGCTGCGGCTGCGCGGCGCGACGAGCGAGGTCGCGGACTTCACGACCGGCAAGTTCGAGCCGATCATCGACGACGCGCGCATCACCGATCGCGCGGCCGTGAAGCGGGTCGTGTTCCTCTCGGGCAAGCTCTACTACGACCTGCTCGCCGAGCTCGAGAAGAACCCGAACCCCGAGATCGCGCTCGTCCGCCTCGAGCAGCTGTACCCGCTCGCGGCGACCGAGCTGAAGGCGATCGCCGACTCGTACCCGAACGCGGAGCTGGTGTGGGCCCAGGACGAGCCCGAGAACCAGGGCGCGTGGCCGTACTTCATCATCGAGACGAACAAGCTCGGGCCGCGCGAGGTCCGCGTCGTGGCCCGCGCCGCGGCGGCCTCGCCCGCGACCGGGTCGGCCAAGCGCCACGCGGTCGAGCAGCAGGACATCGTGCGCCGCGCGCTCACCCTGTAGCGCGATACCACCACACGAAGAGAGCGGATGCCCCGGGGCATCCGCTCTCTTCGTCGGTCGAGTAGCGCGCGAGGAAGGTCTCGATACGGCGCTGGCGCGCCGAGATCTCGATACGCTGCGCTACTCGATCCGGCGCTCGACCGGCGAGGGGGCGCTCACTCTCTCGCGCTCGACCGGCGAGGGGCGCTTCCGGCTGAGCTTCGACGGCCACCAGATGACCCGCCCGAGGTCGTACGCGAGCGCCGGCACCAGCAGAGTGCGCACGAGGAACGTGTCGAGCAGCACACCGAACGCCACGATGAACGAGATCTGCACCAGGAACAGGATGGGCAGCACGCCGAGCGCGGCGAACGTCGCGGCGAGCACGAGGCCGGCCGAGGTGATCACGCCTCCGGTCAGGCGAAGGCCGCGGACGATCCCGGGACGGGTGCCGAGGAGCGCCGATTCCTCACGCACGCGGGTCATCAGGAAGATGTTGTAGTCCACGCCGAGCGCGACGAGGAACACGAACGCGAACAGAGGGACCGACGGATCGGCTCCCAGGAAGCCGAAGATCCCGTTGAACACGAGCGCCGAGACGCCGAGCGCCGCCGCGTACGACAGCACCACGCTCGCGATGAGCAGCACGGGCGCGACGATCGCGCGCAGCAGCAGCATGAGGATGAGCAGGATCGCGACGAGGACGAGCGGGATGATCAGCGTCCGGTCCGCGATCGACGCCTCGACGGTGTCGAGTGCGACCGCGGTCGGCCCGCCGACGAGCACGTTCTGACCGACCTCGTCGAGCTGCCGGCGGAGGTCGGCGACCGTCGCCTCGGCCTCGAGCGAGTCGGACGGGTCGGCGAGGGTGACCTGCAGCAGCACCTCCCCGTCGACGACGGTCGGTTCGGGCACGGGAGTGCCCGGAGGCCCGAACGCCTGGACGCCCTCGGCGGTGACGGGCGCCTGACCGGCGGGTGAGTCGGCGGCGAGCACCGCAACGGATTCGACCCCGTCGGCGTCGAGCGCGACGCCGGCCATGGCCTGCAGGTCGGCCTCGGGGCCGATGACGACCGCGGGCGTCCCCGAACCGGCCGGGAAGTGCTCACCGAGCAGCCGTTGTCCGTCGCGCGCCTGCGACTGCCCGAGCACGAACTCGCTCGACGCGACACCGTCGGCCTTCAGCTGCGGCAACCCGAGGCACATCGCCGCGAGCACGAGCACCGAGGCGATCCACACGGTCCGCGGGCGGCGGGAGACGAGGCGGCCGACGGCCGCCCAGACCCCGCGTTCACGGGCCTGCGCCCCGGCGTGGGCGCGGTCGGTGACGGGATCGATGACGGATGCCCCGCCCGGCGACTCGGCGAGGGATGCCCCGTCCGCGGCCGGCTCCGATGAGGCCTCGACCGAGGCATCCGCTCGCCCAACCTTGCGCGGCCAGAACGCGACCCGCCCGGCCCAGAGCAGCAGCGCCGGCAGCAGCGTGAGCGCCGCCAGGAGCGCGAAGACGATGCCGATCGCGGCGACCGGCCCGAGGATCTTGTTCGACGTCAGCTCGCTCGCGAGCAGGATGAGCAACCCGACGATGACCGTCCCGCCGGAGGCGACGATCGGCTCCCAGGCGCCCTTGAGGGCCGCCCAGGTCGCATCCCATTTCCGCTCGTGGTGTGCGAGGGCCTCCCGGTAGCGGGAGATGTACAGCAGCGCGTAGTCCGTCGCGGCGCCGATCACCAGGATGAACAGGATCCCCTGGGTCTGCCCCGAGATCGGCAGCACATCGGCGGCCGCAAGCGAGACCACGACCAGGACAGAGGCGCACAGCGCGGTGAGGCTCGTGAGCAGCACGATGAACGGCAGCAGCGGAGACCGGTACACGATCACGAGGATGACGAACACGGCGGCGAGCGCGACGGCGAGCAGCAGCCCGTCGATGCCGCTGAACGCGCCGGCCAGGTCGGCCGTGAAGCCCGCGGGACCCGTGACGGCCGCCTCGGTGCCCGGAACGGGTGACGTCTCGAGCAGTCCGCGCATCTCCTCCACGACGTCGCGGGGCCCGCCCTCGCCGTCGCCCGAGTCGATCGACGCGACGAACTGCGCCGCCTCACCGTCGTCGCTCACGATCACCGGTGAGGTCTCGTCGTCGACGACGCCCTCGATCTGCAGCACCTCGGCGCGAAGGTCGTCGACCGCCTGGAGCTGCGACTCGTCGAGCTCGTCTTCGGACGCCACGACCACGATCGCCGGGATCGCGTCGGAGTCGCGGAACGCGGCCTGCAGCTCGTTGACCTCGGTGGCCTCGGCGGACGCCGGCAGGAACTGGGCCTGATCGTTCTCGACGACATCGGAGAGCGAACCGAACGAGGCGCCTCCGGCGCCGAACAGCGCCAGCCACACGAGGATGAGCACGGCCGGGATCCCGGCTCGGAGCCAGACCGGCACGCGACCGGCTCGATGGCGGTGGTGCGGGTGGTGTTGGCGGTGCTCGGTCGTGTCCATCGGAGACGACGCTACGCGGAGTCAGCCGATCCGCGCCTCCACCGAACGGTTGAATGCGTCAGCCGGCTGAACGCGTCAGTCGACGACGAGGACGCCGTGCGCCTGGATCTCGCGGATCCGGGTGAGCACGACCGTGCGCAGCTCCTCGGGTGCGTTCTCGCGGCACGCGCGCTGCACCACCTCGGTGATGGTGATGCCCACCCGGAGCTCGGCCGAGCAGTCGGGGCAGTGCTCCATGTGCTCGCGGATGTCTGCCGCGTCCTCCCGGCACAGCTCGTTGTGCAGATACTCCTCGAGCTCGGCTCGGGCCTTCTCGCAACCGCAGTCGGTCATCTCTTGCTCCTGGTGGGTCGGTCGGCTACGGCGAACCCCTGGTCGCGGGCGTAGTCGGCGAGGGACTCGCGAAGCAGACGCCGGCCACGGTGCAGGCGGCTCATCACGGTCCCGATGGGGGTGTTCATCATGTCGGCGATCTCCTGGTAGGAGAAACCCTCGACGTCGGCGAAGTAGACGGCGAGGCGGAAGTCTTCGGGCAGCGCCTGCAGCGCGTCCTTCACCGCACTGTCGGGCAGGTGGTCGATCGCCTCGGCCTCGGCCGACCGGCTCGAACGCGCGGTCGTCGACTCGGCGCCGCCGAGCTGCCAGTCCTCGAGCTCGTCGATCGTGCCCTGGTACGGCTCGCGCTGCTTCTTGCGGTACGTGTTGATGAAGGTGTTCGTGAGAATGCGGTACAGCCACGCCTTGAGGTTCGTACCCTGGGTGAACTGGGCGAAGGCGGCGTACGCCTTCACGAACGTCTCCTGGACGAGGTCTTGCGCGTCTGCCGGGTTCTTCGTCATGCGGAGCGCCGCGGCATACAGCTGATCGAGGTAGGGCAGCGCCTGCTCCTCGAAGAGCTCGCCCAACGGGCGATCCGCTTCGGTCGCGACGGGCTCCGTCTGGTCGGCAGTCATCACCGGCCATCCTAGATCGTCCGGCGCCCGGAGACCCCGGACCGGCACGGTCGGCGAGGCCACCGACCGTTCGAGCACACTGATCGTCACCGGCACCGTTCCCTTCGTTCGCCTCGCGCTACTGTTGATAACCGATGCAGATTTCGAGGTATTCCGAACCAGAGTTCGATCCGTACGGCGACGCCCGGCAGACCGAGTCGGACGACGGCTGGCTCGCGCCCGTCGCGACCGGGCCGCTGCAGGCGGTCCTCTCGCTTCCCGGCTCGAAGTCGCTCACGAACCGCGAGCTCGTGCTCGCCGCGCTCGCAGACGGCCCCTCGACGCTGCACGCCCCGCTCTGGTCGCGCGACAGCGAGCTCATGATCGACGGTCTGCGTGCGCTCGGCACGCGCATCGAGCGAGCCGCGGGCTCGGGCGAGTTCGGCGACGACCTCGTGGTCACGCCCGCTGACGAGCTGACCGGGTCGACGACGATCGACTGCGGTCTGGCGGGCACCGTGATGCGGTTCCTGCCGCCGGTCGCCGCACTCGCACTCGGCCCGACGACGTTCGACGGCGACGAGTACGCCAGACGCCGGCCCATGAGCGGCGTGATCGAGGGTCTGCAGACGCTCGGCGTCGATCTCGCCGACGATCGCCGCGGCACGCTCCCGTTCACCGTGCACGGCACCGGGCGTGTGGGCGGCGGCGAACTCGAGATCGACGCCTCCGCGTCGAGCCAGTTCGTCTCCGCACTCCTGCTCTCGGCCGCGCGGTTCGAACGCGGCCTCGACCTCCGTCACCGCGGAGACCGGGTGCCGAGTCTCCCCCACATCGAGATGACCATCGCGACGCTCGCGGGTCACGACGTCGCCGTCGCGACACCCGAACCGGGCCGCTGGGTCGTCGAGCCCGGTCCGATCCGCGCCGCCGACATCGCGATCGAGCCCGACCTGTCGAACGCGGCGCCGTTCCTCATCGCCGCGCTCGTCGCGGGCGGTTCGGTGACGATCAGCGGCTGGCCCGCCGAGACGACGCAGGTCGGCGCACGACTCGCCGAGCTCCTGCCGCGATTCGGGGCACGCGTCGAACGCGCCGCCGACCGGCTGACCGTGCACGCGCCCGAGCGAGACGCGGCCGGGCGCGGCATCCGCGGTGTCGAGCTCGACCTCTCCGAGGCGGGCGAGCTCGTGCCGAACCTCGTCGCGCTCGCCGCGCTCGCGGACTCCCCGAGCACGTTCACGGGCATCGGCCACATCCGCCACCACGAGACCGACCGGCTCGCCGCGCTCGCGACCGAGCTCAACGGCCTCGGCGGCCGGGTGACCGAGCTCGACGACGGGCTGCACATCGAGCCGGCGCCGCTCACGGGCGGCCCGTGGCGCGCCTACGCCGACCATCGCATGGCGACCACCGGCGCCATCATCGGCCTCGCGGTGCCCGGCGTCGTGGTCGACGACATCGCCACCACCTCGAAGACCCTCCCCCAGTTCACCGAGCTCTGGGAGCGGCTCCGGGCATGAGCTGGTGGGACGCGGACGACGACGAGGACGACGAGGGCGAGTTCGACGAGTCCGACGTCCGCGTGCGGCCGAACCGGCGTGGCAGCCGTCCGCGCACCAAGGTGCGACCTGAGCACGCGGACGCGGTGCGCGGCGTCGTGCTCGGGGTGGATCGCGGGCGATACGCGGTCCTCGTCGACGAAGCGGGGCCTGCCGAGCGCGAGGTGACCGCCGCGCGTGCGAGCGAGCTGCGCCGGAAGTCGGTCGTGACCGGCGACCTGGTCGACCTCGTCGGCGACACGACCGCCGAGCCCGGCACGCTCGCGAGGATCGTGCGCATCGGCGAACGCAGCACGCTCCTGCGCCGCAGTGCGGACGACACCGACGAGGTCGAGCGCGTCATCGTCGCCAACGCCGATCAGATGCTCATCGTCATCGCCGCGGCCGACCCCGAACCGCGGGTGCGGCTCGTCGACCGCTACCTGGTCGCCGCGTACGACGCGGGCATCGTGCCGCTCATCTGCGTCACCAAGACCGACCTCGCCGATCCGGCACCCTTCCTCGAGAACTTCGCGGGTCTCGACATCCCCGTCTTCTTGAGTGGCCGCGAACGGATGCCTCTCGAGGCGATCGCCGAACGTCTCACCGGCCACCGCACGGTGTTCGTCGGCCATTCGGGCGTCGGCAAGTCCACACTCGTCAACGCCCTCGTCCCCGGCGCCGACCGCGCCACCGGTCGGGTGAACGTGGTCACCGGTCGTGGACGCCACACGTCGTCGTCGACGGTCTCCCTGCGTGTGCAGGTCGGCGAGCGGCACGGATGGGTCATCGACACGCCCGGCGTCCGCTCGTTCGGGCTCGGTCACATCGACCCGTCGAGCATCCTCGCCGCCTTCACCGACCTGGCACGTGTCGCCGAGGAGTGCCCGCGCGGGTGCACCCACCTCCCCGACGCCCCCGACTGCGCGATCGTCGAAGCCGTCGAGGCCGGTGAGCTCGGCGAGACCGGCCCGGCCCGGCTCGACTCGCTGCAGCGGTTGCTCGGCACGTTCGCGCCCGGACCGTGACCGCACTGCCTAGCATGGAGGCATGACCGAAGCTCGACTCGCCACCGGCGACCTCGCCCCCGACTTCACCCTCTCCGACCAGCACGGCTCGTCCGTGACGCTGTCGGACCTCCGCGGGTCGAAAGTCGTCCTGTACTTCTACCCCGAGGCCATGACCCCGGGGTGCACGACCGAGGCGTGCGACTTCCGCGACAACCTGAACTCGTTCGCGGCGGCGGGCGTGCGGGTGCTCGGCGTATCGAAGGACGACGTCGACAAGCTGCAGCGATTCGCCGAGCGCGACCGGCTGACGTTCACGCTGCTCTCCGACCCCGACCTCGCCGTGCAGCAGGAGTACGGGGTCTGGGGCGAGAAGTCGCTCTACGGCAAGATCGTCGTCGGCTCGATCCGCTCGACGTTCATCATCGACGAGAGCGGCCGGATCGAGAAGGCCATGTACAACGTCAAGGCGACGGGACACGTCGCGCGCCTGCGCCGAGAGCTCGGACTCGACTGAGCTCAGGCCACGCCGAGCCGGCCGGCAGACGGTCGGCCGGTCGGCAGACGGCCGGCCGGCAGCCTCACGACGTGGCCGTCTGCCGGCCGTCGTGCGAGTAGGCCTGCCGCACCGGCGGCCAGAGCAGCAGCCCGATGACCACGATCGCCGGCACGAGCAGTAGCCACCCGACATCCGGACGGGCGAAGAGGCCCTGGAACGCCCCGACGGCGATGGACAGCTGCAGCAGCTGCCACACGATCGACGACCCGCGCGACCATCCGGCGAGCCGGATCGCGCCCACCGCGTTCGCGGCCGCCCAGATCGCGCCGAGCGCCACGACCACGATCAGTGCGATGGCCGTCGCGTAGGACGACGGTCGGAGCACGAACAGGTCGACGATCAGCCAGCCGGTGACCGCGACCATGCCGGCAGCCTCGAGGACCAGCAGTGCTCGCACGACGCCGAGCGCCGCCCTCGGCCCCGCCGATCGACGCTCAGGACTGGATTCCGGAGCCGCATTCACAGCGATATCCCATGCACGACTATTGATTCGCCTTCCGCGCTATGCCAACATTTATGAGGCCGAATTGATGCTCACAGGGACGTGAGCCGATCAGTTCCTGATCCTACTTCCCGAGATTCGGCTTTCCCCCGCAGCACCCCGGAATCGGGGTGGCACGTGCGCGTGCCCGGGTCGGTGTGCCCGGGTCTGCGAAACGAAGTAAGCAAGGAGCATCTGCATGGATTGGCGCGACAAGGCCGCCTGCCTCACGGCCGACCCCGAACTCTTCTTCCCGGTCGGGAACACGGGTCCGGCCGTCGACCAGATCGAGAAGGCGAAGGCCGTCTGCGCCCGGTGCACCGTCACCGAGATCTGCCTGCAGTACGCCCTCGAGACCGGTCAGGACTCGGGCGTCTGGGGTGGCCTCAGCGAAGACGAGCGCCGCGCGCTCAAGCGCCGCGCCGCTCGCGCCCGCCGCGCGTCCTGAGCACCGAGCGGGGCGTCCCGCGAACCTCGCCGCACGCCCCGCACCCGCTCGCTCCCGCCGCGTTCGGCGGGTCAGCGCGAGGCGCAACCGCTTTTCGGCGGCCGCGCGTCAGCCCGTGATCCACCGAAGCGGGATCTCGATCGTCACCTCGGTCCCGCTCCCGACGATCGTGTGCCAGTCGATCGTGCCGCCGAGCTCGCCCTGGATGAGCGTGCGCACGATCTGCGTGCCGAGCCCCTCCCCGACCTTGCCCTCGGGCAGCCCGGACCCGGTGTCGCGGACCTCGACCGTCAGCATCTGATCGGATCTCGACGCGTTCACCGTGACCACGCCTTCTTGGCCGGCGAGTCCGTGCTCGACCGCGTTCGTCACGAGCTCGGTGAGTGCGAGCGCGAGCGGCGTCGCGTACTCGCTCGGCAGCACCCCGAACGTGCCCGTCTTCTTCGGATGTGCGGTCGTGTTGTGTGCGGCCGCCACCTCGGCGACGAGCAGCAGGGCGCGGTCGAACACCTCGTCGAAGTCGACGTTCTGCGTCAGCCCCTCCGAGAGCGTGTCGTGCACGACCGCGATCGCACCGACCCGGCGCATGGCCTGGGTGAGCGCCTCGCGCGCCTCGTCGGAGTGCGTCCGCCGGGCCTGGATGCGCAACAGCGACGCGACCGTCTGCAGGTTGTTCTTCACGCGATGGTGGATCTCACGGATCGTCGCGTCCTTGGTGATGAGCTCCTGCTCCTGATGCCGGAGCTCGGTGACGTCGCGGGTCAGGACGATCGCCCCGATGCGCTCGCCACGGTGCCGGATCGGGATGGTCCTGAGCGAGACGGTGACGCCGCGGGACTCCACATCGGTGCGCCACGGCGCACGCCCGGTGACCACGAGTGGCAGCGACTCGTCGACGACGAGCTTCCCGCTCAGGATCCGGGTCGTCACGCCGGCGAGCGTCTGCCCTTCGAGCTCGTCGTCGAAGCCCATGCGATTGAAGGCCGAGAGCGCGTTCGGACTCGCGAACGTCGTGACGCCGTCCACGTCGAGGCGGATCAGCCCGTCCGACGCGCGCGGCGCCCCTCGCCGGGGGCCCGTGGGCGCACCCAGGTCGGGGAAGTCGCCCGACGCGATCATCTGGAAGAGCTCGGTCGCGCAATCGTTGAACGTGAGCTCCTGGCGGCTCGGCGTGCGCGTCGCCCCGAGGTTCGTGTGCCGGGTGATCACCGCGACGGGCTCGGGGGCGAGCTGCGTGCCGGTCGTCGTGAGGCGGCGCATGACGGGCACCGCGCGCATGCGGGTCGGCATCTCCTCGTACCAGTCGGGCGACGACGAGTCGACGATGCGCGCGGTGTCGTACGCCTCGACGACGAGGTCGCGCCACTGCGCCTTGATGGCCTGACCGACGAAGTCGCGGTAGAACAGGGTGGCCGCGCTGGACGGCCGCGCATGCGCGACCGCGACGAAGTCGTCCTCGGCCGAAGGCACCCACAGGACGACGTCGGCGAAGGCGAGATCGGCGAGCAGCTGCAGATCGCCGACGAGCATGTGCAGCCAGTCGACATCGGCCTGACTGCTGCGGCCCTGGGCGAGGACGAGTTCACTGAGGGTCGACACGGATCCAGCGTAGTGCCGCTGCCTCACCGCGCTGACCCGCGCGGCGCGCGCGACCGGCCGAGCCCGGCGCGACGCCGCGAGGCGGCCTCGCGCGCAGTCAGGCGCTGGGCGGCGAAGTCGCGGATCGAGGCACGCAGCGTCGAGCGAGGCGCCGCATCGCGGAGCGTCTTCGCGATGCGGATCGCCGCATCGGCTGCGCGCGGTTCGTCCGCGAGGAGCGTGACGTCGCCGATGCCCGCGAAGCGACGCAGAGTGTGCCGGATCTGCACGTGCGCGTCGATGCCGAGAGTTCCGCTGCGCACCCGGTTCACGACGACCTCGACGCGCTCGGTCTCCACGTGCTCCGCGAGCTCGGCGTACCCTCGGACGAGTCGGGAGAGCCCGATCGGGTCGGCGAGCCCCACCGCGACGACGCGATCGGCGAGGCCGAGGGCGCTGAAGGTCGCGGCATTGCGGCGCGGCGCGAACTGGTCGCTCGTGAGCGCCTCGTCCCGCTCAAGGCTGAACCCGGTGTCGACGACCACCACGTCGAACCGGGCACGGATCTCGGTGAGCGCCGCGGAGACCCGATCGGCGCCGAGCTCGGGCCACCGGCTCGGGCCGACGAGCCCCGTGAACACGTCGAACGAGCCACGCGACGAGGAGTACCGCCTGGCGACGCGTTCGAGCTCGGCGCGGTCGAGCGCCCCCGACGCGGCCAGCCGGCACGCTGCGGCGAAACCCGGTGCCTCGTCGAGCAGTCCGAGCGCGGTGGCCACGGCACCGCCGTACGGGTCGGCGTCGACGAGCGCGACGTTTCGACCGGTCGCGGCGAGCTCGGCCGCGAAGTTGATCGCGAGCGTCGTACGCCCGGGCGCGCCCGCGGGGCCCCAGACGGACACCAGACGTACGGAGGCTGCGCGACCGCGGTCGCCGCCCGCCGGCGCCTGGCCGCTCGCGGGCTCCGCGCCGCCCGCACCGCGTCGTGGCGGCGCCGGCAGGCCGCCCCGGACGAGCCGCTCGAGCTCGCGCCAGTCGACGTCCGCGTCGAGCACCTCGTGCAGCCCGAGGCGTGTGGTCAGGGCACGGTCGCGGTCGTCGGCCGCGAGGGCGATGAGCCGGATGCCGCGCCGGTCGCAGCCATCGAGCAGTTCGGCGCTGAGCGTGCCGCGCCCGGCTCCGACGATGACCACGTCCGGTGCACCCTCGTCCAGCCGCTCGAGCACGTCGCGCCAGCCCACCACGCGCGCGAGCACCTGGTGGCCGGCTTCGACGAGGTCGGCGAGCACTCGGTCCTCGGTGCTGACGTCGAGGGCGACGATCAGCCGGGCCATTAGCCGACGGCCTCGGGCGGGGCGGCGGGGGGACGTTCGGCCTCCTCGAGCCGCGCAGCGATGAGGTCGAGCTCATCGCCGGCCGCGAGCGCAGTGAGCACGGGCCCCACCTGGTCGTGCGTCACGCTGAGCTCGACGGCGGCGTGATCGCTGGCGAGCAGACCGTCGGCGGTGACGACGGCGGCGATCTCGGCTCCCGCGATCAGCACCGCCGGCGCTCCGTGATCGCCGCCCTCGGTCGCCGGCGCACTCCAGACGTCGACGAGCGATCCGGGCCCGAGTCCCTTCGGGAGCGCCCCGCGCGTGGTGACCACGACGGTCGCGACGTCGGCGGCGTCTTCCGGCGCGACCGCGGACCAGGGTACGAGCTCGCCCTCCTGGATGGTGCGGGTCACGACCACGCCCTCGCCCGGGACCGAGCCCGGGGTCACGTAGCGCTCGAGCGTGCCGCCGAGCCGCACGGACCGCCGGACCAGGTCGGAGGCGTCGAGCCGGTGGCCGGGTGTGACGGTCGCGCGGACGGCGTAGACCTCGGAACCCGAGTCGAGCCCCGTCACCAGCACCCAGACGCCGGCGGTGGAGCCGACGACGAGGACGAGACCGATCGCGAGGCGCGGATCGAGACGACGACGGACGCGCTCACCTGTGGACGCTCGTGCCATGCCGCGGTCTCCGTTCTGCCAGCGCTCGGTGCACCCATCGTGACGGGTCGCGGGAGCGAGGGCGGCAAGTTATCCACATCGGCGGGTCCGCACAGAGGCAGCGACGATAATCGACGCATGACCATTCCTGGTTCGAGCGATCTCGGCCGTTTCCTCACGGTGGCCGAGGCCGCTGAACTGCTTTCGGTCGAAGTCACCACGGTCGATGGTCTGATCCGTTCCGGCGAGCTGCCCGCCATCCGCGTCGGCGACACAGGTCCGTGGCGCGTCGAGCTGACTCAGCTGCAGCTCTGGATCCAGGACCGCTACGAGGACACACGCCGGCACGCGCAGTGGCAGGAGGGCGAGTTCGCCACCGTGCTCGACCTCTCCGCAGCCGGCAGTCCCCCACCGCGGCTGCGTCCGGTCGACTGACGCCCCCACCTCAACGGAACGTGATCAGCCGGAGGCGCTCGAACGGCACGATCCGATAGCCCTGCAGGTTCTGCTCGCGCCTGGGCACGCCCGGCTCGTGCAACGCGAGGTCGATGTGGTCGCGCGCGACCCGGTCCAGCGTGCCGTGCAGATCGCCGTCCTCGGTCGTCACCGTGATCGCCGTGCGCCTCCGGCAGAGGTCCCGCAGCACGAACGAGAGCGAGATGCGGTCGACGAGGCCGGGCGACGCCGGCCCGGCCGAGTCGTCGATGCCGGGTTCGGCGATCTGCGTTCGGTCCGGGACGACCGCGGCGACCGAGGACAACGGCAGGATGCAGCTGCGAGCCGGTGCGCGTTCCACGAGGTCGGCGCTGAGCCAATCCCGCCCGAACGCCGCCGGCCGGACGCTGACCACCGTGCCGCCGCGGAGATGCACGCGGATGCCGCCGCCTTCACCGAGCGTGGCGCTGAGCGCCTGGAGGCGTTCGCGAAGCCCGAGCCGGCTGAGCCGAAGCCGCTCCTCCTCGAGCGCGAGCGCACGCTCCTCGGCCCGCTGCTCGAGATCGAGCTGCGAGGCGAGATCGTCGAAGAGCAGATCCCACCGCATGCGTGCGACGCTATCGATATGTCGCCCAGGATCCTGTGTATTGTCCACAGGCCTACTGGATATCCTTGACAGCGAAAAGCCCCGCACGTAGCGTTCCCTCTCGAGACACCCGGGCGATCCTCCCGTTCCGGGGGTGGTCTTGCGGGCGCCTGCCCGTTTCCATCCCCTCGACGGCGACAGGAGCCCGCCATATGCCTGCCTCAGCGGCCGCCACCTCGGCACAGCACGGATCGCGCAGCGCGCGACTCCGCAACGAAGACGACGACGATTTCTTCGCCCCGCAGCGAACGACCACGCGCGAGCTGCCCGATCCCGAGCCGCTGCTGCGCAATCTCACGTACTGCGCCATCGAGGCGCTCGCGGGAGCACGCGAGCTCGAGCAGCTGGCACGGTGGGTCACCGACGACGTGTACCGGCGCTTGCAGAAGCGCGTCATCCTCGCTGCACGCTCTCGCCGTGCGCGCGGCGTGAGCGCGCAGCGGCCCGTCTTCTCGGTGGGGCGCATCCACCGCTGCGAGCCCGCCGACGGCATCGTCGAAGCCGTCATCATCGTGCACCAGCGGCACCGCGTCCGATCGGTCGCGATCCGGCTGGAGGGCTTCGACACACGATGGCGCGCGAGCGTCATCGCCGTCCTCTAGCGTCGCCGTCTACATCTCCGCGCGTCTACGTCTCCGCGCGTCGCCGCCCGCTCGCGTCGCCGTCGTCGTGTGCCCGAGCCGCGTCAGCGGCGCCCCTGCGCCCGGCGCTGGGCGCGGTTCTGCGGCTGCTCCTCCGCCGGGGCATCCGTCACCTGACCGAACGCACCGCGCTGAGCCGGCGCTGCGGGCTGGCTCTGCGACTCTGCGACGGCGCGCCGGGCGCGCTCGGTCGCGGCCTGCTGCACCTGGCCCCGCTGATTCCGGACCTCGACCCCGCCCGAGTCGCTCGGCGCGGTGTAGCTGAGCTTCGCGGCGGGCGTCTCGGGACGGCCGAGGCCCTTGGCCTCGATCTTCGCGCCCTCGGTGCCCTGCGCGGCCACCTCGACCTCGAGGTTGAACAGGAACCCGACGGTCTCCTCGCGGATGGAGCCCATCATCTGCTGGAACATCGCATAACCCTCGCGCTGGTACTCGACCAGCGGGTCGCGCTGCGCCATGGCCCGAAGGCCGATCCCGTCCTTGAGGTAGTCCATCTCGTAGAGGTGGTCGCGCCAGCGACGATCGATCACCGACAGCACGACGCGTCGCTCGAGCTCACGCATGGCCGGGCTGCCGAGCTGTTCCTCACGGCGTTCGTAGGCCAGGTGCGCGTCCGACACGATCTCGCGCCGGATGAACTCGCGATCGACCTTGCCCTTGTCGCCGGCCTCGGCGAGCACCTCGTCGATCGTGATGTTGATCGGGTACAGCGTCTTCAGCTCGGTCCAGAGCGCGTCGAAGTCCCACTCGTCGGGGTTGCCCTCTGCGGTGTGCTGGTCGAGCACCTCGTCGATGACGTCGTCGAGGAAGCGCTGGGTGCGGTCATGCAGGTCGTCACCCTCGAGGATGTGCCGCCGGTCGGAGTAGATCGCCTCGCGCTGGCGGTTCAGCACGTCGTCGTACTTGAGGACGTTCTTGCGGATCTCGGCGTTGCGCGCCTCGACCTGCGACTGCGCCGAACGGATGGCCCTGGTCACGACCTTCGACTCGATGGCGACGTCGTCGGGCACGCCGCGGGCCATGAGGCTCTCGGCCGCACCCGCGTTGAACAGGCGCATGAGGTCGTCGGTCAGCGACAGGTAGAACCGGCTCTCACCGGGGTCGCCCTGACGGCCGGAGCGGCCTCGCAGCTGGTTGTCGATGCGTCGAGACTCGTGCCGCTCCGTCCCGAGGACGTACAGGCCGCCGGCCGCGAGCACCTTCTCGGCCTCGGTGGCGACCTCGTCCTTGAGCTCGGCAAAGACGCCGTCCCATTCGGCCTCGTACTGGTCGGGGGTGTCGACCGGAGACAGCCCCTTCTCGTGCATGCGCTGCACGGCCATGAACTCGGCGTTGCCGCCGAGCATGACGTCGGTGCCTCGACCGGCCATGTTCGTCGCGACCGTCACCGCGCCGAGCCGGCCGGCCTGCGCGACGATCGCCGCCTCGCGAGCGTGGTTCTTGGCGTTCAGCACCTCGTGCCGGACGCCCTTCTTGGCGAGGAGCCGCGAGAGGTACTCGCTCTTCTCGACGCTCGTGGTGCCGACGAGCACCGGCTGACCCTTCTGGTGCCGCTCGACGATGTCTTCGACGACCTGGGCGAACTTCGCCTCCTCGTTCTTGTAGACGAGGTCGGGCTGGTCGATGCGGACCATCGGCTTGTTGGTCGGAATCGGGACGACGCCGAGCTTGTAGGTCGACATGAACTCGGCCGCCTCGGTCTCGGCGGTACCGGTCATGCCGGAGAGCTTCTCGTAGAGCCGGAAGTAGTTCTGCAGGGTGACGGTGGCGAGCGTCTGGTTCTCGGCCTTGACCTGCACGCCTTCTTTCGCCTCGATCGCCTGGTGGATGCCCTCGTTGTACCGGCGGCCGGCGAGGATTCGCCCGGTGTGCTCGTCGACGATGAGGACCTCGCCGTTCATCACGACGTAGTCCTTGTCGCGCTTGAACAGTGCCCGCGCCTTGATCGAGTTGTTGAGGAACGAGATGAGCGGCGTGTTCGCCGACTCGTACAGGTTGTCGATGCCGAGGTAGTCCTCGACCTTCTCGATGCCGGGCTCGAGCACGCCCACGGTGCGCTTCTTCTCGTCGACCTCGAAGTCCTCCCCGGGCGTGAGCCGCTGCGCGAGGCGAGCGAACTCGGCGAACCAGCGGTTCGCCTCCCCCGATGCGGGCCCGGAGATGATGAGGGGTGTCCGCGCCTCGTCGATGAGGATGGAGTCGACCTCGTCGACGATGGCGAAGTAGTGCCCGCGCTGCACCATGTCGGAGGCCTGCCACGCCATGTTGTCGCGCAGGTAGTCGAAGCCGAACTCGTTGTTGGTGCCGTACGTGATGTCGGCCGCGTACTGCTCACGGCGCTCGGCCGGGGTCTGCCCGGCCACGATGCATCCGGTCGTCATGCCGAGCGCGCGGAACACGCGCCCCATGAGCTCGGACTGGTAGCTCGCGAGGAAGTCGTTCACCGTGATGACGTGGACGCCGCGGCTCGTGAGCGCGTTGAGATACGCCGCCGTCGTCGCGACGAGGGTCTTGCCCTCACCGGTCTTCATCTCGGCGATGTTGCCGAGGTGCAGGGCCGCGCCACCCATGAGCTGCACGTCGAAGTGCCGGAGGCCGAGCGTGCGCCGCGACGCTTCGCGGACCGCCGCAAAGGCCTCGGGAAGCAGGTCGTCGAGCGACTCGCCGTTCGCGTATCGCTCGCGCAGCTCGACGGTCTCGTGCTTCAGCTCGTCGTCGCTGAGGTCGCGGAAGTCGTCCTCGAGTGCGTTGATGGCCTTGGCGTAGTTCTCGAGCCGCTTCAGGGTTCGGCCCTCACCGACGCGGAGGACTTTTTCCAGAATCGAAGCCACGAATGCTCTCCTGTCATGGTCGGGCGTGCCGGCTCGGGCGGCCGGGCAGGCCTGGATGCCGCCCGGAAGACGGTCATCGTAGCCATGCTACTGGTCAGCGGCCTGACAAGAACCTCCAGATGCGCCGACCGGCGCGCTCCGCAGAGCGCGCCGGTCGATCGTCGCATCCGGTCAGCGGATGCCTCGGGCGGAACCCGATCCGCCCGAATGCGCTACACCGCGACCGTTTGACGTTCCCGAAGGCCGTCGGTCTGCTCCGAGCCGGCGTCGTCGTCGAGACCGATCAGACCGTAGTCCCAGCCCTTGCGCCGATATACCACGCTGGGCCGACCGCTCTCCTCGTCGACGAAGAGGTAGAAGTCGTGGCCGACGAGCTCCATGTAGTACAGCGCGTCGTCTACGCTCATGGGCGTCGCGGCGAAGACCTTGCGCCGGATGACGACCGGGCTGTACGCCTCGTCCTCGTCGGACCCGCCCTCGGGGTGCTCCGCGACGACGGGGATGCTGCCGGTGCGCACCGCCTCGAGCACGTCGGCACCCGCGGCCTGCACACCCACGCCCGCGAACCCGTCGTCCGCGGCCTCGCGGAGCGAGGTGGGGCGGCGCTGTCCGCCGCGATGGACTTTCCGGCGGTCCTTCGCCCGCCGGATGCGCTCGAGCAATCGGCCGAGTGCGACGTCGAACGCCGCGTACTTGTCGGAGCCCTCGGCCTCGGCACGTACGACGGGACCGCGTCCGATGAGCGTGAGCTCGACGCGATCGGGACCCGGGTTGCCGTTCTTCTCGCTGTTCCTGGTGAGGCGCACGTCGAGCGAGATCGCGCGCTCCGCGAGATGAGTGACCTTCTCCGCCTTCTCCTCGATATAGGCGCGGAATCGGTCCGTGATTCCCAGGCTGCGTCCGACGATGTTCAGTTCCATGACGACCTCCATCCGCCAGGCGTGTCACCCGTCTGAAGAAGGGTGGCTCGGACCACGCCTGTCCTGACACCGTACGCCGCGGGTCGTGAGATGTCACGGCACCCGGGCAACCTGGCCCGGGGCTGGCGAACGACGCGGGGTTTCCGCTATGACGGCCGCTCCGGCGACCTCCGCGCCGCCCGCTCGCAGCGCGCGCACCGCCTCCGCGACGGTCGCCCCCGTGGTCAGCACGTCGTCGACGACCACGAACCGCCGGCCGTGCAGGTCGCCGCGACGAGCCGCGAGCGAGCCGGCGGCGTTGAGCCGGCGAGCCTCGACGCCCAGTGCGGCCTGATCCTCGCGCCGCCGGACGATCCGGAGCTCGCGCGCCGGACGGAGCCGCACCCGTGCGAGAAGCCGGGGCACCGGGTCGTACCCGCGCGCCCGGCGCGCCTCGGGCGTCGCCGGGATCGTGCAGAGCTCGACCCGCGGCCCGGGGCCGGACGCGGCGAGCGCCGCGCGCACCGCGGCGAGCAGGGCGTGCGCGAGCGCGCCGGCCGCATCCGTGCGGCCGCCGTCCTTGAACGCGCCGATCGTGCGTGCCACCGCGCCGCCGTACTCGTGGGCCGCGCACACCTCGACCCCGGCTCGATCGATGCGGCGGACGTCCGGGGCGAGCTCGCGCACGCACGTCTCGCACACCGCCCGGTCGGGCCGTCCGCAGCCCGCGCAGGTGACGGGCAGGAGCACGGCCAGCGCGTCCCGGATCGCACCCCGGACCGGGCCGCGGACCGGGCCCGGCTCGGGATGCGGCGAGTGGCGCGTGATGAGCGGCGGCATCCCTGTATGGTCGCCGCTCCCACCGCCCGCCGTGGGCGGGCGGTGCGCATCGTGGGAGACGGGCGCCGAGTCGGCGCGCTGTGGAGGACGGGTCGATCGCCGTGCGTCACCGCGTCACCGCATCGGCGACTCGGGCATCTGCACCGAGACGAACCGGATCCCCGACGCCTGCACCTGCCAGCCCAGGCCGCTCTGCGTGTCGAGGTTGCCCTCCGCGGTGCGGACCCGGAGGTCGCGCATGCTGTTGCCGCCCAGGATCTGCACCCCGTCTTCGGGTCCCGCGCGGGGGGTGTCGAGTCCGCCGACCGTCTGCGTGATCACCTGCGTGCCCTGCGCGGTGGCCGTGAGCGATGCCACGGTGTGGTCGTCGAGCCAGGTGGCGTCGAGCGGCGTGCCGTCGACGTGGGCGAGCTCGAGCATCTCGGGGCCGAGGGCGACGGGCGTGCCGGCTTCGTCGCGCTCGACCGCGGTGACGAGGAACCGCGTGCGCGCGCCCTCCGCGAGCATCGCGATCACCCGTGTCCCGTCGCGGGACACTTCGAGGGCGGCGATCGAGGTCCCGATCCAGGGCACGGCGAGCTGGACGGTGGCCCCCTCAGCCGGGACGACGATGAGCTCATCGGGTCGCTCGCCGGGAACCGACCACACCGCTCCGTAGGCGTCAATGGCCGGGACGATCAGCCCGTCCCTGGGGTCGAGCGGGACCGGGTCCTCACCCGCGCGGATGCGTGACACGCCCTCGGCGTTCCGCACCGCAACCTCGTCGCCGCCCGGCCCGATCGCCGCACCGGTCGGCGCGAGCGCGACCGCCTGGGGCGAGATCCCCGCGAGCGGGATGACCTGGTCGCCGCCGGCGGGCAGATGGCCGAGCGCCGCGCCGTCGAAGACCACCGGCCGCGATGACACGCGCGGGTTCACCACCGGCTCGACCGCGAGATCGGGCACGTTCTGGATCGCGTCGTTCAGCGAGAGCTCGACGTCGGAGACGCTCCGCACCCCCTGCAGACTCGTCTTCAGCTGATAGTTCATGAGCTGGACGTCGCGGGGGGCCTCGGCCGAGACCCCGGCCAGATCGACCGTCGCGACCCCGCCCGACACGGGGACCGCGTCCGCCTCGAGCCGCGCCTCCTCGGGGAATGCGGAGACGACACCGGGGCGGAGCCACTCGACGGGACCCGCGAGCAGCGCGCGGACGACCTTGGTCTGCACCACCTCGCGTCCCGCGAACCAGCGCACGTCGGGCACGGCGTACTGCTCGGTGGGGTCGAGGAAGATGAGGGTGTGCGACCGGAACACGCGCGTGAAGTTCGACGACTCGATCAGGATTCCGGGTGGCGCGTTCGAGATACGCCACTGACCGTCGACCTGTTCGAAGTCGTAGGTGAGCGGGATCGGCGTCTGCGAGGCCGCGAGCTGGTACTCGCCGTTCGGGCCGAGCGATGCCGTGGGCACGACGTCGACGCGCATGCTCGCGGCGTCGATCGTCCGGAACTCGCGGTCGGCGAGCACGTCGATGGTCGCCCCCTGATCCGGCCGCCATTCGTCGGCGAACGCGGGCGTGAGGAAGTCCCTGGCCACCTGATAGTTGTTTCGGGCGTCGGTCGCGGCGTCGATGAACCCGCGGAGGATGGCCGCCTGGTCGGCGCCGGCCTGCGGTCCGGAGGCGAGCAGCTCCAGCTCGAGCGAGTCCGCGGGCGCCTGCTGGCGGCCCGCGTGCACGGAACCCGAGCTCGGGATGCCGGCGCAGCCGGCGAGCAGGGCGGCCACGAGGGCGGCGGATGCCCCGGCGAGCGTTCTACGCATCACGGACCTCCAGCGAACGGGTGTCGGGCGACGAGACCGGATCGGCCGGGCCGCTCGCGTCGGGGTCGTCGGGCTCGAGCGGCAGCGGCGACTCCCCCAGCGGCGCACCCGCTCGGCGTGGCAGCGTGAGCCGGAACACGGTCCCAGCGTCGGGCCGCGACCAGACGTCGAGGCGCCCGCCGTGCGCGACGGCGTCCTCGAGCGAGATCGCCAGCCCGAGGCCCGTGCCGCCGATCGTCCGGGTCCGGCTCGGGTCGGCCCGCCAGAATCGGTCGAACACCCGAGCCGCATCCTCCTCGGTCATGCCGAGACCGTAGTCGCGCACGCTCAGCGCGACCGCGCTCTCGTCGCTGTCCACCGAGACCACGATCGGCCGGCCCTCACCGTGCTCGATCGCGTTCCCCAGCAGGTTGCGCACGATGCGGCGGACGCGGCGGGGATCGACGTCGGCGTCGAGATATCCGCCGGGCGCCACCAGCCGGAGCTCGCTGCCGTGCTCGAGCGCGAGGTCGTGCATCGACTCGATGGCATCGCCCGCGAGATGCACGAGATTCGTCGGCTCGGTCGCGAGCTCGACCGAGCCCGCGTCGTACCGGCTGATCTCGAGCAGGTCGGCGAGCAGGCGCTCGAACCGCTCGGTCTGCGTGTGCAGGAGCTCGACCGTGCGCGAGGTCGGCGCCGGGAACTCGTCGCGCTGCCCGTAGAGCACGTCTCCCGCGAGCCGGATGGTGGTGAGCGGTGTGCGTAGCTCGTGCGAGACATCCGACACGAAGCGCTGCTGCATGACCGAGAGCTCGGCGAGCTCCCGGATGCGGGCCTGCAGGGTGTCGGCCATGCCGTTGAAGGACGCCGCCAGCGTCGCGAGCTCGTCCTCGCCCTTCTCGGGCATGCGGACGCCCAGGTCGCCGGCCGCGAGGCGCCGGCTCGTGGCCGCGACCGTGCGCACCGGCTCGATGACCCAGCGCACGACCAGGAGGGTGATCGCGCCGAGCAGCACGAGCAGCGCGATGGCGCCGATGATGCCCGTGGCCTCCATGAACGCGAGCGTCTGCTCGGCGCTGGCGAAGCTGTACCCGATGTAGAGCTCGTACCGGCCGGCCCCCGGCACGGCGAGATCGGTGCCCACGACGACCCCGGGGTCGACCTCCTCCTCGTCACCCAGCGAGACCGACTGCCAGAACTGGCCGTCGGGGTTCTCCTGCACGCTCGCCCGCAACTCGTCGCTGATCAGTCCGGTGAGGGCCGGCGTGATGCGGTCCTGCGGCGCGATGCTGCTGACCTCCTGGTCGGGCGAGCGGAGCACGGCGATCGCCGAACTGCCCGAGACCGTCTGCACCGTGCGCACCGCCTGGTCGAGGACCGACTGCAGCGCGCCGCGGTCGGCCGCCGCCGAGGACTCGAGCAGGGTCTGCGCGGCCGCGGCGGCGCTGTTCGACGAGTCGAGCGCGCGGTCGCGCTGCGACTCGAACAGGTTCGAGGCGATGCTGAACGTGATGTACAGCCCGATCACGAGGATCGCGAGCCCCGACAGGCCGATCGTGATCAGCACCGTGCGGAACTGGAGGGAATGCCGCCACAGCGCGCCGATCCGGCCGGTCACGGCGGCGCCGCGTTGCCGGATCGCCCGCCAGGCTCCGCCCGGGGGCACCGCGGGAGCTTCGTCGGTCATCCGCCCGCCTAGGTGGTCGTGCCCGCCCGGTAGCCGACGCCGCGGACGGTCTGCACGATGCGGGGATTGTCGGGGTCGTGCTCGACCTTGGCGCGCAGTCGCTGCACGTGCACGTTCACGAGCCGGGTATCGGCCTTGTAGTGGTAGCCCCAGACCTGCTCGAGCAACATCTCGCGGGTGAACACCTGCTGCGGTTTGGAGGCGAGCGCCAGCAGCAGGTCGAACTCGAGCGGGGTGAGGCTGATGCGCTCGGACCCGCGCCGGACCTCGTGGCCCGCCGCGTCGATCACGAGGTCGCCGATCGCGATCGTCTCGACGACCGGCTCAGGCGCCGGACGCAGCCTGGTTCGGATACGCGCGACCAGCTCCTTCGGGTTGAAGGGCTTCACCATGTAGTCGTCGGCGCCGGACTCGAGCCCGCGCACGACGTCGGCGGTGTCGGTCTTCGCGGTCAGCATGATGATCGGCGTGCCCGACTCGGCGCGGATCCGGCTGCACACCTCGATGCCGTCCATGCCCGGGAGCATGAGGTCGAGCAGCACGAGATCGGGCTTGCTGTCGCGGAACGCCTGAACCGCTCCCGCGCCGTCGGCGCAGAACGCGGGCTCGAAGCCTTCGGTGCGCAGCACGATGCCGATCATCTCGGCGAGGGCCGTGTCGTCGTCGACGACGAGTACGCGTGAAGTCATCGGTTCGTTCCCGCTCGTGGTGCCGGTCGCCCGCGCCGCAAGCTTCGCGGCTCGTGCCATTCGTCCCAGCGTAGCCGCTCCGGCCGTGGATTCCCCGGCAGGCCGGGCCTGTGAATGCGGATGCCTCACGCCGACGGGATGTGAAAGCATGGCAGGACCGGCGGAAGGAGTTGACGGCGCGTGTCCGATCGAGCTTGGCAGGCCCAGAACGGCGCGGGCGACGACTCCGGCTGGACCGCGCGCGGCGCGACGCCGCCACCGCCACCGGCCTGGGACCAGCCCCAGCCCGCCCCGCCCGTGGGCTCACCGTATCCCGGGGGCTACCCGGGCGGCAGCACGCCGCCTGGCGGTCGCACGCCACCGGGCGGCTGGGCGCCGCCGCCGAAACCCGGTCTCATCCCGCTCCGGCCGCTCAGCTTCGGCACACTGCTGTGGGCGCCGTTCCGGACCCTGCGACGCAACCCCGCGGCGACCTTCGGCAGCGGGCTCGTGGTGCAGCTGGCCTCGGCGCTGATCGCGGCAGGCGTGATCATCCCGGTCACGCTGTTCGTCACCACGCGGATCGCGCAGGCGCCCCGCGACGAGCTCGACGCCGTCGCGACCGGCTCGATCTCCATCCTGCTGCTCTCGACGCTCGTCCCGATCGCGGTGTCGATCGTCGCGAGCGCGTTCCTGCAGGGCGTCATGGTCGTCGACGTCGCCTCGGGCACCCTGGGCGACCGTCTCGGCTTCGGCGCGCTGTGGCGCCGGGCGGCTCGGCGCATCTGGCCGCTGATCGGCTGGACCGCACTCGTCGCGGTCGCGGTGATGCTGGTCGTCGGCCTCGCGTTCGCGGCGATCATCGTCGCGATCGTGATCGGCGATCCGTTGAGCATCGTGATCACCATCCTCCTGGTTTTCGCCGCCGCGCTCGGCGTCGCCGTGCTCGCGGCCTGGCTCGGGACGAAGCTCGCACTGGTGCCGAGCGTGATCGTGCTCGAGCACGCCGGCATCGGCACCGCCGTCCGACGTTCCTGGCGACTCACCGACGGGTACTTCTGGCGCACGCTCGGCACACTGCTCCTCGTGGGGCTCATGCTGAGCGTCGCCGCGCAGGTGGTCGTGCAACCCGTCTCGCTCGTGGGATCGCTGCTCGCAGTCGTGATCGACCCGACCGGCACCGGAGCCGCGATCGCGATCACGATCGTGACCACGGCGATCACCTTCCTCCTGTCGCTCGTCATCGGCGCCATCGCCTCGGTGGTGCAGGCGGCGCTCATCGCGGTGATCACGATCGACCTGCGCATGCGCAAAGAGGGGCTGGACCTCGAGCTGCAACGTCACGTCGAGGCACGCGAGGCCGGGCGGCCGGTCGGCGATCCGTACGCGAACGTGCCGCAGCAGGCGGGCGCTCCCGGCGCCACCGCACCCGCCGCGCCCCAGGCGCCCCCGGCCTGGCCGCAGTCGTAGCCCGTGCACGCCGCTGACGTCCCGGTCATCCCCGACGCGCCCGAGGCGCGCCGGTGGCTGCTCGACGAGTTGTCACGGCCCGAGTACCGCGAGGCCGAGCCGACCGCGTTCGATCTCGCCGCGCAAGCCGTACGCGACTGGCTCCTCGCGCTCCTGAGCGGCAGCGACGGCCTCCCGGGCCCGGTGCTCGCGCTGATCGTGGTGCTCGTGGTCGTCGCACTCGTGATCGTCGGGCTCCTCGTGTTCGGCCTGCCGCGGCGCCGGCGCCGGCGCGCGGCGCTCGTTCCGCTGTTCGACGACGGCGACACCCGCAGCCTCGACGAGCTCAGGCGCGCGGCGCGAGCCGCCGCGGCCGACGGACGGTTCGACGTCGCGATCGAGGAGCGGTTCCGGGCGATCGTGCGGGCCCTCGTCGACCGCGAGCTCGTGAGCGTGCATCCCGGGACCACCGCGCACGGCTTCGCCCGAGCTGCGGCGGCGGCGTTCCCGGCCGGCGGCGGGCGCCTCGAGGCCGCCGCCGGCACGTTCGACGCCGTGCGCTATCTCGGCCGGCCCGGCTCGCTCGACGAGGTGCGTGAGCTCGACGCCCTCGACGACGAGCTGGACGCGACCTCGCCCGCCCCTGCGCACGAGTCGCACGCGACGACGGAGGCGGCATCGTGAGCGCGCCCACGGCCACGCACCAGCGACCGGGTCCGCCGAGCTCCGCACCCGCCCGGACGCCGACGCTCCGCGCGGGCCTGCGCCGCCGGCGGATCTGGATCGTCCTCGCCGTCGTACTCGTCCTCGGCGGCGCCGCGCTCATCGCCGTCCGCGGCTTCGGCGGTGTCGGCAGGCAACCGCTCGGACCGGCCGATCCCTCGCCGGCCGGGGCGAAGGCGGTCGTCGAGGTGCTGCGCGGGCAGGGCGTCGACGTCATCGAGGCGCGCAGCCTCGAACGCGCCCTCGACGCCGCGCCCGGCGCGACCGTGCTCGTCTACGACGACACCGCGCTCCTCGGCGAGGACGCCCTCGACGAGCTCGCCGGAACCGCCGAAGGCCTCGTCGTCGTGGAGCCCGACTTCTCGGCACTCCGAACGCTCGCGCCCGGGGTCCGGCATGCGGGCGCCGCATCCGGACCGATCGACGACGCCGCCTGCGACCTGCCCGTCGCGACCCGGGCGGGCGGGCTCTCCGACCGACAGCGGCTGCTCACGATCGACGACGACGCCGCCGCGCGCGGCTGGACCGGGTGCTTCGGCGACGGTGACGCGTTCGCGCTGGTCTCGGGTTCGACGGAGCAGGGCGCTGAGCTCGCCATCGTCGGCGCCTCCACCGTCTTCGCGAACGGCAGCATCGACGAGTCCGGCAACGCCGCACTGGCGCTCGGCCTCGCCGGCGCCCGGCCGACGCTCGTGTGGTACCTCCCCGGCCCCGCCGACGCCGACTCGGCCGGGCCGTCGCTGGCCGAGCTCACCCCCGGATGGGTGAGCCCGTTCCTCGTGCTCGCGGTGGTCGTGACGATCGCGGCGGGCGTGTGGCGCGGGCGCCGGCTCGGCCGGCTCGTCGTCGAAGACCTCCCGGTCGAGGTACGCGCGGGTGAGACCGACGACGGACGCGCCCGCCTGTACGCGGCAGCCTCGTCGCGGACCCACGCGCTCGATCAGCTCCGCATCGGAGCGATCGGCCGGCTCCGCCGGACGCTCAGACTCCCGAGCTCTGCCACGGCGGCGGAAGTGGCGGGGGCAGCCGCCGCGGCCACCGGCGAGGAGGCCGGCGCGATTCGCCGGCTGCTGCTCGACGCGGAACCGGCCACGGACCGCGCGCTCGTCGATCTCGCAGTCGCGCTCGGCGCGTTCGAGCAGCGCGTCCGCGACGCCATCCGACCGGGCTCCGCCCGCACCGACCGGCCTCGCACCGATCCACCCGACTCCCCGACAGGAAGGCGATCATGACCGAAACGACCCCGACCGACGACGAGCTGCGCGCCGCGCTGCAGCGGGTGCGCGCCGAGGTGGGCAAGGCGGTCGTCGGCCAGGACGGCGCCGTCACCGGGCTGATCATCGCGCTGCTGTCGCACGGCCACGTCCTGCTCGAGGGCGTCCCCGGCGTGGCGAAGACGCTCCTGGTGCGCACCCTCAGTCGCACCCTCAGGCTCGAGACGCGGCGCGTGCAGTTCACACCCGACCTCATGCCGGGTGACGTCACCGGATCGCTCGCCTATGACCCCCGCAGCGGTGACTTCGCGTTCCGTGAGGGCCCGGTGTTCACGAACATCCTGCTCGCCGACGAGATCAACCGCACGCCCCCGAAGACGCAGTCGGCTTTGCTCGAGGCGATGGAGGAACGGCAGGTGTCGGCCGACGGCGTCACCCGCCCCCTCCCCGAGCCGTTCCTCGTGGCGGCCACGCAGAACCCGATCGAGTACGAGGGCACGTATGCGCTGCCCGAGGCGCAGCTCGACCGGTTCCTCCTGAAGCTGCTGCTCGAGGTCCCCGAACGCACCGCCGAGGTGTCGATGCTGCGACGGCACGCCGACGGGTTCGACCCGCACGATCTCGCCGCGGCCGGCGTCGAACCCGTGCTGGGGGCCGGTGAGCTCGCGCGCGCCCGCGCGGCGGCACAGCGGGTGGGCGTGAGCGACGACGTGCTCGGCTATCTCGTCGACCTGGCCAGGTCCACCCGGGTCAGCCCGTCGCTCAGGCTGGGCGTGAGCCCGCGCGGCGTCGCGGGTCTGCTCACGGCGGCGAAGTCGTGGGCCTGGCTCACGAGCTACGAGTCGCTGACGCCCGACCACGTGCAGGCCATGCTGCTACCGGTGTGGCGCCATCGCGTGCAGCTGCGGCCGGAGGCCGAGCTCGAGGGCGTCTCGGTCGACCAGGTGCTGCGCGGGATCGTGCAGCAGGTGCAGGTCCCGCTCTGATATGGCGGTCTCGGCCCGATTCGTGTGGCTCCTCGCGCTGGGCGTCGTCCCGGTGGTGGTCGCCGGGCTCGCCGACGCGTCGGCGGGGTGGCTCGCGCTCGCGGCCTGGCTGTTCATCGCGGCCGGGCTGGGGGCGGTCGACCTCTCGCTCGCGGCATCGCCGCGGGAGGTCGCGTTCGAGCGCGAGCTGCCGGATCGGGTCCGGCTCGGCGAGCCCGTGGAGGCGGTGCTGTTCGTCAGGAACCTCGGGCCACGGATGCTCCGCGCCACCGTCCGCGACGCATGGCAGCCGTCTGCCGGGGTGATCGGAGACGGCCGGGGCCGCCTCAGCATCCCACCGGGCGAACGACGCCGGCTGACGCTCCGTCTCGTGCCATGGCGACGCGGCGACCGGCGGGTCGACGACGTGACGGTCCGGTCGGCCGGACCGCTCGGCCTCTGGTCGCGACAGGCCACGCTCGCGGCGCCCGCGCGGCTGCGCGTGCTGCCGCCGTTCCACTCGCGCGTGCACCTTCCCGCGCGCATCACGCGGCTGCGGGAGCTCGACGGGCGCACACCGCTCCTCGTCCGAGGACAGGGCACCGAGTTCGACTCGATCCGCGAGTACGTGCGCGGCGACGACGTGCGCTCGATCGACTGGCGCGCGACCGCACGGCACCCCGACCCGGAGTCGCCGGGGGCGTCGAAGCTGATGGTGCGGACCTGGCGTCCCGAACGCGACCGGCGCATCGTGATCGTCGCCGACACGTCGCGTACATCGGCCGCGCGCATCGCCGACGAGCCACGGATCGACACCGCGTTCGAGGCCTCGCTGCTGCTCGCGGCCGTCGCGTCCTACGCGGGCGACCGTGTCGACTTCCTCGCCTGGGATCGCCGCGTGCGCGGCCGGGTGCACGGGACCTCGGGCGCGCCGCTGCTGGCCGGAATGGTCGATGCGATGGCCACCATCGACCCCGAGCTCATCGAGGCGGACTGGGCGGCCGTGCCCGCACAGGTCCGCGCGCTCACGAGTCATCGCGCGCTCGTCGTGCTGCTCACTTCGGCCGACTCCCCCGGCAGCGCGCGCGGTCTCCTCGCGGTGCTGCCCCAGCTCACCGCGAACCACACCGTCGTCGTGGCATCCGTGCTCGATCCCGACGCGGTCGCCGCCGCGAGGCGGCGTTCGGATCTCGATGAGGTCTACGGCGCCGCGGCCGCCGAACGCGGCCTGCTCGAGGCCGAGGGCGTCGCGGCCGCGATCCGGCGGCTCGGCGCCGAGGTCGTGAGCGCACCTCCGGCCGAGCTTCCTCCGGCGCTGGCCGACCGCTACCTCGACCTCAAGGCCGCCGGTCGCCTCTGAGCGGGAGACGTCAGCGGTGCGCGGCCCGACGGTCAGCCCGCGACGATGCGCCGCGCGCCGGCCTCGGACTCGGTGAGGTCGCCCGACTCACCCGCGAGACGGGCGCGGCGACCCAGCACGAGCATGTACGCGAGGAAGCCCGCGAGGGCGAGCACGCCGATGCCGATCTTGACCGGCCAGGGCCACGGGGCCGGGGTGACGAACGCCTCGATGATCCCTGAGACGAACAGGAAGAAGGCCAGACCGATCGCGACGCTGAAGAGCGCACGCGCGTCCTCGGCGAGCGCGTCGCTGCGGGTACGGCGACCCGGCGCGACCCACGACCAGAAGATGCGCAAGCCCGCGGCCGCCGCGACGAACACGCACGTGAGCTCGAGGAGGCCGTGCGGCGCGAGGTGCAGGAAGAACGTGTCGACCTCGTCGTACGCGACCATGACGGCACCGGTCGTGCCGAGGTTCATCGCGTTCTGCAGGATCACGTACGGCACCCACACGCCCGTGATGCCGAACGCGATGCATTGCGCGGCGATCCACGCGTTGTTGGTCCAGACGGAGCCCGCGAACGACGCAGCAGGGTTCTCGGAGTAGTACGCCACGAACCCCTCGTCGGCGAGCTGCTGCAGCTCGGCCTCGGTGCCCACGTTCGCCAGCGCCCGCGGGTCGGCGGCGAGCCACCAGGCCACGAGCGCCGACACGGCGAACGTGACCACCGTCACGGCGAGCGTCAGCCAGCGGACGCGGTACAGCGCAGCCGGCAGCGACGACACGACGAAATGCGTGAACTGGCCGAGCGGATTGCGCGGGGCTCCCGTGAACCGCAGCCTCGCCTTCGCGAGCGTGATCGAGAGCCGGTCGCCGAGCGCGGTCGAACCGGCGGTCGTCTGCATGAGCGAGAGATCGGATGCCCCGGCCTGATACCGCTCGATGAGCTCGTCGGCCTCGGGACCCGACAGGCGCCCGGATGCGCGCGCAAGCGCGTCGAGTCGCTGCCAGTCGTCGTGGCGGGCGGTGGCGAGGGCGTCGAGGTCCATCTGCTTGAATACTAGCCATGTCCGCTGACCGGCCCGTCACCCGCTCCGCCGACGACCCGCTGATCACCGGCGAGGCGGTCGCGCTCGACGTCCGACCGGCGAGCGCGGTGATCCGTGCGGGCGGCACCGCCATCGACGTGATCGTGAGCCTCCTGCTGCTGCTCGGGATCGCGCTCGCGCTCGCCGGACTTCAGGTCGACGAGGCCGCGACGCGCGCGATCCTGATCACGAGCACGGTCACGGTGCTCGTCATCGTGCCCACCGCGGTCGAGACCGCGACTCACGGCCGCTCGCTCGGCAAGCTCGTGATGGGCCTGCGCGTCGTCCGTGACGACGGCGGCGCGATCGGATTCCGGCACGCGTTCGTCCGCGCCCTGACGGGCGTCCTCGAGATATATCTCACGTTCGGCGGGCTCGCGGTGCTCGTGGGCTTCCTGAACCCGTCGTCGAAGCGCCTCGGCGACATCCTCGCGGGCACGCACGCGCAGATCGAGCGCGCGCCCAAGGTGCACACCCAGACGTTCGGGGTGCCCGCCGAGCTGACCGCGTGGGCGTCGACGGCCGACATCGGGCGGCTCCCCGACCCGCTGGCGCGTCGCGTCGCGGCGTTCTTCGCCAACGCGGCACACCTCATGCCCGCGAGCCGGCTTCGCGTCGCGGCATCCCTCGCCGACGAGGTCGCGCCCTACGTCGAGCCGCGCCCCGAGGCGCCGCCCGAACGCTTCCTGGCGGCGGTCGTGGCAATCCGTCGTGAGCGCGACCTCACCGCGCTACGACGTGAGGCCGACCGTCTCGCGGCCCTCGCGCCCGTGCTCGACCCGCGTCCGGCCGACTTCCCGCGCCGCTGACGACGGGTCTCGATACGCTCGCTGGCGCTCGCTACTCGACCAACGGGCCTCGTTGGTCGAGGAGCGCGCGAGGAACGAGCACGCGTATCGAGACCCGGCCGCTCAGTAGCGGTAGTGGTCGACCTTGTACGGCCCCTCGACGGGCACGCCGATGTACGCGGCCTGATCGGGCGTGAGCTCGGTCAGCTCGACGCCGAGCGCGTCGAGGTGCAGGCGCGCGACCTTCTCGTCGAGGTGCTTCGGCAGCACGTACACACCGACCGGGTACGCCTCGGGACGCGTCCAGAGCTCGATCTGCGCGAGGACCTGGTTGGTGAACGAGTTCGACATCACGAACGACGGATGCCCCGTAGCGTTGCCGAGGTTCATCAGCCGCCCCTCGGAGAGCACGAGGATGCTGCGCCCGGTCGGCAGCCGCCACTCGTGGACCTGCGGCTTGATCTCGACGCGCACGGCGCCCTCGAGCGACTCGAGACCCGCCATGTCGATCTCGTTGTCGAAGTGCCCGACGTTCGCGACGATCGCGAGGTGCTTGAGGCCGAGCAGGTGCTCGAGCCGCACCACGTCCTTGTTGCCCGTGCCGGTCACGAGGATGTCGATCTCGCCGATCACCGACTCGAGACGCGAGACCTGGTAGCCGTCCATGGCCGCCTGGAGCGCGTTGATCGGGTCGATCTCGGAGACGATGACGCGTGTGCCCTGGCCGCGGAGCGCCTCGGCCGCGCCCTTGCCGACGTCGCCGTAGCCGGCGACGAACGCGACCTTGCCGCCCATGAGCACATCGGTGGCGCGGTTCAGGCCGTCGGGCAGCGAGTGCCGGATGCCGTACTTGTTGTCGAACTTCGACTTGGTGACCGAGTCGTTGACATTGATCGCCGGGAAGCGCAGGCCGCCCTCGGCGTGCAGCTCGTAGAGCCGGTGCACGCCGGTCGTGGTCTCCTCGGTGACCCCGCGGATCTCGGCCGCGATGCGGGTCCAGCGGTCGGGCGAGACCGCGAGCGACGCGCGAAGCGTGTCGAGGATGACGCGGTACTCGTGGCTCGCGTTCTCCTCGGCCTTGGGTACCTCGCCGGCCGCCTCGAACCGCTCCCCCTCGTGCACGAGCAGCGTCGCGTCGCCACCGTCGTCGAGGATCATGTTCGGGCCGACCCAGTCCGCCCCGGCCTCGGCGGCCTCAGCCGTCCAGTCGAAGATGCGGTCGGTGCACCACCAGTACTCTTCGAGCGACTCGCCCTTCCACGCGAACACCGGGACGCCCTTCGGGTCGTCGGCGGTGCCCTCGGGCCCGACGACGATCGCGGCGGCGGCCTCGTCCTGCGTCGAGAAGATGTTGCAGCTCGCCCAGCGCACCTGCGCGCCGAGCGCCACGAGCGTCTCGATGAGCACCGCGGTCTGCACGGTCATGTGCAGGCTGCCGGCGATGCGGGCGCCCGCGAGCGGCTTCGACGCGCCGAACTCGGCGCGGAGCGCCATGAGGCCGGGCATTTCGTTCTCGGCGAGTCGGAGCTGGTGGCGGCCGGCTTCGGCGAGCGTGAGGTCGGCCACCTTGTACGGCAGCGCGGAGGTCGCGGTGAGGGTCATGGGTTCCATTCTCGCAGGCGGATGGTGCTCGGAAGTCCGGTGTCATCCGATCTTTCGCGTCGACGACGAACGGGGCCGGGGCGCATCGCGCCCCGGCCCCGTTCGGCCAGGCTCTGCCGGATTACTCCGAGTCGGCCTTCTTCTTGGTCGAGCGCTTCTTCGGGGCGGGCTTCTCGGCGGCCTCTTCGGCCGCCTCGGCCTCCTCGACGATCTCCTCGGCCTCTTCGACGACCTCGGCCTCAGCCTCGGCCTCTTCGTCGGCCACGGCCGTGAACTCGCTGAGGTCGACCGCGTTGCCCGAGGCATCCGTCACCTTGGCCTTGCCGAGCGCGATCGCGAGCGCCTTGTTGCGCGCGACCTCGCCGACCATCGCGGGGATCTGGCCCTGCTGGCTCAGGATCTGCACGAACTCGTTCGGGTCCATGCCGTACTGCGCGGCACCCTGCACGAGGTACTGGGTGAGCTCCTCCTGGCCGACCTTGACGTTCTCGGTCTCGGCGATCTTGTCGAGGATGATCTGCGTCTTGAACGCCTTCGTGCTCGACTCGGTGACCTCGGCGCGGTGCTCGTCGTCCTCGAGACGGTTCTCGGACTCGAGGTGACGGTGCACCTCGTCCTCGATGACGCTGTCGGCGACGGGGACGTCGACGAGCTCGAGGAGCTTCTCGACGAACGCGTCGCGCGCCTGCGTGCCCTGGCCGAAGCTCTTGTTACGCGCGACCTGCTCCTTGAGCGAGTCGGTGAGCTCGCCGATGGTGTCGAACTCGCTCGCGATCTGCGCGAAGTCGTCGTCGGCCTCGGGGAGCTCGCGCTCCTTCACGGCGGTGACCGTCACGGTGATCTCGGCGGTCTCGCCCTCGTGCTCGCCACCGAGCAGCTTCGAGTTGAACGTCGTGGTCTCACCGGCGGTGAGCGAGTCGAGCGCCTCGTCGATGCCCTCGAGCAGCTCGCCCGAGCCGACCTCGTAGGAGATGCCGTTGGCCGTGTCGACCTCGGCGCCCTCGATCGTCGCGACCAGGTCGAGCGTGACGAAGTCACCCGACGCCGCCGGGCGGTCGACGGTGATGAGCGTGCCGAACCGGCTGCGGAGCCGCTCGAGCTCCTCGTTGACCTCGTCGTCCTTGATCTCGACGTCGTCGACCGTGACCTCGAGGCCCTCGTAGGCGGGCAGCTCGATCTCGGGGCGCACGTCGACCTCGATGGCGAGGAGCAGGTCGCCCGAGAAGTCCTTCTCGTTCGGCCACTCGACGATGTCGGCCGACGGGCGGCCGAGCGGTCGCAGCTCGTGCTCGGCGACCGCGGCGCGGAAGAAGCCGTCGAGGCCCTCGTTGACCGCGTGCTCGAGCACGGCGGCCTTGCCGACCCGCTGGTCGATGATGGGCGGCGGAACCTTGCCCTTGCGGAAGCCCGGAACGTTGATCTGCTCGGCGATGTGCTCGTACGCGTGCGTGATGCTGGGCTTCAGCTCCTCAGGCGTCACCGTGATGGTGAGCTTGGCGCGCGTGGGGCTCAGCTTCTCAACCGAAGTGGTCGGCATGGGGAAGTTTCTCCTGATTGTTGGAAGTTCGTGTCGAGCCGGCGACTCGTCGGGGCGACAGGATTTGAACCTGCGACCTCCCGCTCCCAAAGCGGGCGCTCTAGCCAAGCTGAGCTACGCCCCGAGTCGCTACTCAACTCGTCGGGTCGCCCGCACGGCATGCCGGAGCAGACCGGGACGCGGGTGAACCCGGGAAAGTCTACTGCACGCGGGCCCGGCACTGCGGCGTCCGACGGTTCCTCCACAGGCCGCGACCGCGATGAAACGGATGACCCGCCAGAGGATCGTTCGATCCGCACCGCCGCGCACTGGCACGATGACGGCATGACCCACACGCCTGAGCGCTCGGCGCGCCCCGCCGGGCTGCGACGCTGGCCGGCCGACCCGGCGCTGCTCGCCGACACGTCGAGATGCCCCGGATGCCTCACCCCGCTCGCGGCGGCGGTCTGCACGGCCTGCGGCCTCGACCTCTCGGCCCCGCGGGCGGCCGAGGTGCTGGCGAGCGGACAGCGCATCGTGGCAGAAGAGCGGCGGCGCCAGGGACTGCTCGATGCGATGTTCGCCGCGCAGGCGGCGCGCGAGGCCTCGCCGATGATCGCGGTGGTGCCGCCGGTCGTCGCGGTGATCCCGGCGGAGATCGAGGTGCCGGCCACGGGTTCGCCGACCGCGGCTGTACCGCCCGCGGCTGCGGCGGCGGCATCCGACCCGCGGGTGGCGCTCGCGCCGCCGCCCGGCCTGCCGGTGACACCGCCGATCATGTCGCCGGTTGCGCCGCCGCATGGACAGCCGCAGGCTCCGCCGTCGGTGCCCGGTCAGGGTCCCAGCCAAGGGTCGCCTGCGGCGGCCGAGGTCGCCGGACGGCCGAAGCGGTCGGGCATGCAGGTGTTCCTGCTCACGCTCGGCGTGGTCCTGATCTCAGTGACCGCGATCGTCTTCCTGTTCGTGGCGTATCTCATCGCGAGCCTCGAGGTCCGCTCGGTCATCATCGCGCTCGCGAGTGTGCTCGTGCTCGGCGTCGCCGCACTGCTGCGACGGCGCAGGCTGCCGGGCACGGCCGAGGGCGTCGCGGTCGTCGCCGTCGTCCTGATGTTGCTCGACGTCTGGATCGTGCGGGCCAACGACCTGTTCGGCACGGGCGCGGCGAAGCCGACCGCCTACGCCGGCGTGGCGCTCCTCGTGCTCGCCGCGGCGCTCGGGGCGCTGCGCGCCGCCACGAGCATCCGCACGCTCGGCATCTCCGCCGCGGTGCTCGCGCCGGTGGCGTTGTTCCTCCTCGGCGTGGCGGCAGCGCCGACCGGAGAGCCGGCGACCGCGGCCTGGCTCGGGGGCCTCTTCGCCGGGATCGCGGCGGTCGGCGCAGCCGTGGTGCGGGTGCCCGGTGTGGAGCGGCACCTCGCGCTCGCGCTCGGCGTGGCCGGCGGCGGCATCGCCTGGTGTACGGCGGCGTTCGCGCTGCCCGAGCTGGCGTGGCATCCGCTCGTCACGTTCGGAGCGGTCGCCGTGCTCTGGAGCGCCGTCCTCGCGGCGCTCGCAACCCGTGGCCGCGAGCTCGGCGTCGCGTGGCAGTGGGTTGCTGCCGTCATGGTCGGCTCCGCGCTCGCGGCCGGACCGACCGTCGCGATCGTCGTCGAGCTCGACACGATGCCGGCGGCCTGGCTCGCGCCGATGATCGCCTCCGCGATCGCCGTCGTCCTCGTGGTCGCGTTCAGACTCACGACGTCGATCTCGCGGCGCGCCAGCTTGGGCGCGTTCGTGGGCGCATCCGTGATCGCCGTGGTCGCGGCACTCCCAGGCATGAGTGCCGGCGTCCTGGTGATCGGTCGAGTGCTGCTCGGCGTACGCGGGAATTGGCTCGGCGGCCAGGAGGCATGGTTCGAGCTGCCGGGTGAGCTCACCACGTCGGCCGTGATCGTGCCGCTGATGCTCGCCGTCGCGAGCGGGCTCAGCGCCGGCATGACCGGTCGCTTGCGCACGATCGGTGTGGTCCCTGTCAGCTTCGTCGGGTTCGGACTCCTCGTCGCTGCTGCGGCGCTCGACGACCTGCGATGGACCGCTGCCGCGCTACTGGCCATTGCGGGCTCCGGCCTCGCGATCGGCAGCGTGGTCCGGCGAATCCCGATCCGAGGACTCCTCCCCGTCGTCGCGGTGTTCGGTCCGCTCGCAGCTGCGATCGCCTGGGTGTCCGGATACAGCTCGACCGAAGTGTGGGCCTGGTCGACGGCCGGCGCCCTGGTGCTGACCTTCGCCGGATGGGTGCTCGCTCCCCGGATCTGGCGATCGCGCGCGAGCTCGGCCGCGACCGTGCACGCGCTCCTCGTCGCGCTGCAGCTCGTCGTACTCGGCCTGGCCATCGCGCCCTGGCTCTCGGCGGTCGGGGTCCCGCTGACCGCGGACTGGGCCGCGCCGACGGTGTGGGCCGCACTGATCACCGCGGCGCTGTTCGGTGCGGCAGCGGCAGTTCGGCTCCCCCAGTCGACCTGGCTCGCGCTGACCGCGCCGCTGCTCGCGGCGTCTACGATCGCGGTCGCGTCGCTCTTCCTCACCGGGGAGTCGGTGTTCCGCTGGCTGTGCGCGCTCGTCCTCGCGATCGCGGGCGCCGCGTGGACTTGGCGGGGCCGGTTGATCGTGATCGCGCCAGCGTCCGCCGCGATCGCACCGGTCATGGTCGGTGTCGCGGCCGCCTGGGTCACCGGCGATGCGTTCGGCGCGGGAGATCAGGCGGATGCCGCGGCAGCGGCCGCACTGCTCGTCGCCGCCGCGCTCGCGCACGTGGTGACCCGGCGGGGTGACAGGCTCGACCGCGCCGTGCGCGTCGCGTGGGTCGCGGGCACCGGGGCACTCTCGGTGATCGTCGCCGGCTCGGCCGTGCTGGCCGGCGATTGGCTTCCGCTCGCGCTGCTCGTGCCCGTCCCGGTCGTGCTCGCGGCGTTGTGGGGCGAACCGTTCGCCTCGACGTCGGCGGCGCGGCACCTCGCCTGGGCCTCGCCCGTGCTCGCCGTCGTCTCATGGTGGATCTGGCTCGTCGGCGAAGACGCCACGCTCGTCGAGCTGTTCACGCTTCCGGTGGCGGCGCTCTGCATCCTGCTCGGCGCGCTGATCGCCGTGCGCCGACCGCTCGACGCAAGCCGGTCGGGGCGCCTCACGCTCATCGCGACCGGTCTCGGCATCGCGGTCGTTCCGAGCGTCGCGGCCGCCGGCGACTCGGCCGCGCGCGCCTTGGTGCTCCTCTCGGCGGGCGCCGTCGTCCTGCTCTCGACCGCGTTCGCGCCGCACACGCTCCGAGGCATCCCGATCGGGGTGCTCGGGGTGAGCTCGGGAGCCGTGGCCGCGGTCGGCGGCGCGGCCGTCCATTCCGGCACGATCGCGGTCGAGTCCGGAAGCCTCACCGCCGAATGGTGGTCGCTCGCGGCGTTCGTCGTCGGGGTCGTCGCGTCGGTGTGGTGGGCGCGCGCAGGCCGCACTCCGGCCCGGATCGCGGACTGGCTCTACTCGGCGACGATCGCCGCGGCAACCCTGCCGACGATCCTGGCGATCGTCGCCGCGGTCCCGTCCGGGTTCGCGGCGATCGGCGGCGGTCTGCACGCCGAGATCAGAGCCGTGGTCCTGCTGCCGCTGCTGGCCGTCCTGCACGTGCTCGCGGCGAGCAACGCGCTGCGGCCGCTGGCCGGTCCGATCCCTCGTTGGACGACACTCGCCCTCCTCCTCGTCGCCGCGATCGCGGGCCTGGCCGCGCGCGTCGAACCGTTCGATCTCATGACCGCGTCGGTCGGTCTCGCGCTCATCGGCGCCGGCGTGTGCGACCTGCGGCGGCGACGTTCGCTCGGCAGCTGGCCCGCGCTCGGTCCGGGGCTTGCCGTGCTGCTCGTCCCGCCGCTGCTCGCCGACCTGTTCGACCCGCAGCTCTGGCGCCTCGTCGTACTCGGCGTCGGGGCCCTCGCGACCCTGCTCGCCGGCATCCGCTCGCGCCTGCAAGCACCGTTCGTCCTCGGCGGGGTCGTGCTGCTCGTGCACGCGGTCGCGCAGCTCTGGCCGTGGCTCACGTGGCTCTACGAGGCGGTCTGGTGGTGGATCTGGCTCGGCATCGCGGGCGTGCTCCTGGTCGTGATCGCGGCCACCTATGAGCGCCAACTGCGCACGGCTCGAGCAGCCGTGACCCGGCTCGCCGCGCTCCGCTGAGCTCGTTTCGGCCAAATCGGACGCATTCTGGTATACTAGCCTGATGCAACGGACTCCTGCCCTGGAACGTCGTCGTCGCACGCTGCTCGCCGTGCTCGCCGGGTGCCTCTGCATCGCAGCCCTCAGCTCGTGCGCTTCGCCACCAGACGGCGCCTCGGCGCCGACGACCGCACCGTCACCGCTCGAGACCCTCGTCAACCTCGCCGCCGAACGCCTCGGCAGCGCCGAGGACGCGGCGGCGTCGAAGTGGGGCACCGAGACCCGCATCGACGATCCCGCACGCGAACAGCAGGTCCTCGACAACGTACGAGTCCTCGCGGGCCAGCACGAGCTCTCCCCCGAGCTCGCCGAGCAGATCTTCTTCGACCAGATCCAGGCGACCGAGTCCATCCAGTACACACGATTCTCGGAATGGGTACTCGACCCGACGGCGGCGCCCGTCGAACGACCGGACCTGACCGGCGTCCGCTCGACGATCGACCGGCTCACCGAGGCCATGGTCCTCGAGCTGAGCGCGAACCAGCCGGTACTCCTGAGCGACGGATGCGGCGACGCCCGCGACCGTGCCGTGCGCTCGGTCGCGCGATCCCACCAGCTCGACGCCCTCTACGAACGCGCACTCGAACGGGCGACGAAGTCGTACTGCGTCGACGCGGCGACCCCCTGATCGACGCCGATCGCAACCAGGCTGGGCCGCCGTCGCGAACCAGCCGCGCACGTGCACTACTATGGTGCGAGTGCCCGGAGACGGGCACATCGGGGATGTAGCTCAATGGTAGAGCCTCAGTCTTCCAAACTGATTACGCGGGTTCGATTCCCGTCATCCCCTCTAAGCCGAAAGGCCTGGTAGATCGCGAGATCTATCGGGCCGCTCGGCTCAGTTAGAAGGCGAGTTAAGCCCCCTTCGTGGACTCCCGTGGACTCACGGGCTGAAAACAGGGGCTCAGATGACCGCCGACAACACCCGAATTCTCGCCCTCGCCGACGCCTACGCGCGCACCGCCGCCGAACGCGAAACGGCCAGCCGCGAACTCGTTGCGTGGGCTTTCGCCGACGCACACACCGAGTTCGTCACGGCACGCGCCGACCTCGACGCCGCGCTCGGCATCCCCGCCGACGCGCTGCCGCCGCTCGCCGACGCCACGACCGCGCTGGCCGAGGCGCTGCACGCCCGCGAGGTGACCGCGTGACCGGCCGCAAGGCACCCGCCGGCCGCAAGGCACCCGGCGCATGGGGCACCGTCGAGCAACTCCCGAGCGGGCGCTACCGTGCGTCGTACCGGAAGGACGGGCAGAAGTTCGCCGCCCCGGCCACGTTCGCGAGCAAGGATGACGCGAACGCCTGGCTTGCCGGCGAGCGCGCCGACCGGGCGCGTGGCGTCTGGGCCGACCCGAGGCAAGGCCGGGTCACCCTCGCCGACTACGCCGCGACCTGGATGGACTCGCGACCCGACCTCAGCGCGCGTACCCGCGACACCTACCAACGCGCGCTCACTCGTTGGGTGCTGCCGGCGGTTGGCAACCCGCGCCCCATCGAACTGGGCGCCCTCGACCTCGCCGACATCACGCAGAGTGTCGTACGCGCCTGGTATGCCGCGCTCTACGCTGCCGAGCGCGACGCCGCACAGGCACGCCTCGACCGCGACGCCGAACGTCGCGAGCACCCGGCCCGAGCCTGGGCGCGCGCCCGAGGCCTCGAAGTCGCCGTAACGGGGCGCCTCTCTCCCGCAATCGCGAAGGCATGGCGCGCCGCCGGCGAGCCCCGGCCGCACGTCCCGACACCCGAGGGACGGCTGACGCCCGACGACTCGGCGCGTAACGCAACCGCGCACGCCTACCGACTGCTGCGGGCAATGCTGAGCACAGCCGCGAAGGAAGGCGCCATCACCCACAACCCATGCCAGATTCCATCCGCCGGCGTCGTCCACCCGCGCGAACGCGGCACCGCCACACCCGCCGAGGTTGCTTCCCTTGCCGCCGCCATGCCCCGCGAGTACGCGGCAGCCGTCACCTTCGCGGCATGGTCGGGGCTGCGCTATGGCGAACTGTTCGCCCTCGCGCGACGACATGTTGACCTTGACGCCGGAACCGTCCGCGTTGAGCGGGCGCTCGTCTGCCTTCCCGGCCGGCCCATCACGTTCGGCAAGACCAAGACCACCAAGAGCCGGCGCACTGTGCACCTACCCGCGTTCGTACTGGAACGGCTGCGCGATCACCTCTCCGAGCACACCCCCAAGCATCCGGATGCCCTCGTGTTCGCCATGCCAGATGGAACGCCGGTCACGAGCGCCCGCCTGTCGTTCCTGTTCCGCCGCGCCCGGCAAACCATCGGCCGCGATGATCTGACCTGGCACGACCTGCGCCACACCGGTGCCACGCTCGCCTACCGGGCCGGCGCCAGCGTCCCCGAAGTCCAGGCCCGGCTCGGCCACGCCACCATGCGCGCCGCCATGATCTACGCGCACGCCGCCGACGACTCAGACCGAGTGCTCGCCGACCGCCTCGACGCGATGTACGCCGGCACCACGGCGCCGCCGCGCCTGCGCGTCGTCTGAGCGCATCCAGCTTCTTGAGGTTCTAAATTTTGGAACTCGTACCATTGGCGACCGTTGATAACTTACTGAGCCCCTAGCGTTCCTTGAGTTCCACCGTTTTACTCGAAAGCTGGACATGACCACCGAGCCGACCGTTTCCGCCGCGCGCGAGCTACTGAGCGCGCGCGGCCCGCTGCATCGGCTCGACCTGCTCACCCTCGCCCGGCTGCGCTTTGACCTGATCGACGCTGCAACGCCAGACCCGGCAGCCCTGGCACTGCTGGGCGACCCCAGCCCGTTCCACGACCTCGCCGCGCTCGAATCGGCCGCGACCGCCGACCCTGCTGCCGCGCTCGCCCTCCGCATGCTCGACGCACTCAAGCCGAGCCTGCGGAGTCTCACCGACCGCCTTACACTCGCCTCCGCCGATTACAGCCAAACGCTCTTCCAGGCGCTCTCGCACGAACTGGATGGCGACCCCGACAACGAGCCCGCGACCGCCTGTGAACAGATCGAAGAAGCCGAGCGCGAACTCAGCTACCTCCAGCTCGTGAACGCGCCCGCCAAGATGATCGAGGCAGCCCGAACGCGCCTCGCCGCTGCTGCCGCACCTGAACCCGAACCCGAACCCGACCAGATAACACCCCCGGATGATGAGGCGCTCGTGCGCGACCATCATCGTCTCTCGACGGCATCCGTGCTGGCCGGGATACTCGCCCTGATCGCGCTGCTGATCCTGCTGGCCTCCGTTGCCACCCGCGGCGCGCTTCGCCCACAGCGAACAATCGAACCCGCCCTACGGATCGGAGCCCAGTCGATCCGCCGTGCTCGCCTGCTCCTATCGGCCCCCGGCGCCCCGTCGCGCTCGTTGGCCGCTGCGCCCCGAGCTGTGGCACCCCGCCACTGACGACGAGCCGACCACCGAGCCGCACATCACGACGCCGCCCGACCTGGGCAGCGCCAAACGCTCGCAACCAACCCGACGCCCCATCCGGCCAGCCCGGTAGCGTCCGCTCGACCTGTCGCGTAGCCGCCAACCACCCTCGACCCACCCTGATGGAACGTCGGTGAAAGCGAAGCCACCATGGCTACAACACCCGCACGCCGCGGAACCCTGCTCAACATCGAAGAGGTCGCCGAGTACCTCAACACCACCGTTCGCAATGTGCGCCGCATCACCCAGGCGCGCGCGGTGCCCACCGTCATCATCGGTCGCCGCGTCATGGTGTGGACCCACGACCTCGACACATACATTGAGGCGAACACCCGCCCGGCGGTGACCCGATGACCGCCCCCGACCGGCGTTCGGCCTGGCCGGTTCACTGCACGCCCTCCACGAGCCGACATGTCTACGACCTCGAATCAGGCTGGTGCATCAAGTGCGGACGTGTGCGCGACGACGGCCAACGCGCCGGCATCGCCGGCAGCGGGCGCTTCGCCCCAGCGCCCCAGCCGCTCGCCGGACTCCAGGTTGAGGGCGGCAGCCGGTGACCGCCGCCCCGTCCGCCCCGGAACTGCTGGCAGAACTGCGCGACCGCCTCGCCACCCTGCCCGGCCCCGCTGGGCGTGTGCCCTCCAGCGCTGTGCAGCTCGTGTACGTCGCGCTCCGCCGCTTCCCCGAGCACGTCGCCCGCCACCCTGGCAGCCGCGGATTCAGAGCGGCACTCGGCAGCGTCACTGAGCGCGCCCCACTGCCGTGCAGGCTCAGCCGGAAGGAGATCGACAGCGCAATCGGTTGGCTCGGTTCACGAGGCCTGCTGCCGGGCCACGTCGTGTGGCATGGCCCGGCCCGATCGCCCTTGCCGCGAGGCCGCGAGGCGGACGGATGAGCGCCGCCGATACGCTCACAGACTGGGCGCTCGCCGTCCCGCTGCCGTCCGGCTCAAAGGCCATCGGGCGGGCAGCCGTCCGGCTCGTGCTGGTCGCCCTCGCCCAGCATGCCGACGCTGACGGGATCGCCTACCCGGCCGCCGAAACGCTCGCTGACGCTATCGAGGGCATGGCACGGCGGGACGTGCGGAACGCGCTCCACGTGCTCGAATCGGAGGGACTCATCGAGCCTGCCGCATCGCGCAAGCGGAACCGTTCTATCCGCTGGCGTCTGCTCACCGAAGCCCGCGACAACTCGGGCCGGCACCTGACGGCCTGGGCGCTCGCCGTCCCGCTGCCGTCCGGCTCAAGGGCCATCGGGCGGGCAGCCGTCCGGCTCGTGCTGGTCGCCCTCGCCCAGCATGCCGACGCTGACGGGATCGCCGGCCCCTCCGCTGCTGTCCTGGCCGACTGCATCGACGGCATGAGCACCCGCGATGCCCGAAACGCGCTGACAGCGCTCGACGCGGCCGACATCATCGAACCCGAGGAACTGGCGCGACCGGGACGCGCGACGCGCTGGCGCATCC
>NZ_JAVKGQ010000005.1:58374-97704 GCF_031432255.1 Agromyces aerolatus
TCGCGGGCAACCTCGCGGGCAACCTCGCGGGCAACCTCGCGGGCAACCTCGCGGGCAACCTCGCGGGATATCCCGCCATGAAGGGAAGTGAAGGGAAGGGAATAGAACCCCCCTACCCCCCAGCTGTTGATGTGCCCTCGCTCGGCATTCCAAATGGTGGAGGTGAAACGGCGTATCCCCCGCACATTCATGAGCCGAACGCGCGTGCCAAGCTCGACGCACTGCGCCATGACCGCGGGCTCTCTCACCCCTTGGAACAGCTGCTGAGCATTGCCTATCGGCTCGGCGAGGGAAACCCTTGGGCAGGCGCGCGCATCATCGACGGTCGCACAGAGCAATCGCTCGCCGGTAGCCGCGACCCTGCCGCCGTGATCCGCGCACGGCTCGCGCCCGCAGCGAGCGATGCCGAGCGCGTGCTCATCGACGGCAGCCGTGACCCCGCCGCTGTTCGGTACGAGCGCACCACGGGTTGAGCGCCTCGGGCCGGGGCAGAGACCCCGGCCCGAGACGCTCCCCGTTTTTCTGGAAGGGGTCCCCCACACCCCGCCCCCAGTCCGGATTTTCACGCGCGAGCTTCAAACATTCCCACCTATTTTCAATCGAGTCATATCTATTGTCGCCCGCTCTACTGTGGATGGATGTCCGCCCCTTTGCCCCCTGAGTACGAATTGTCCTTCCTCGTGGGTGAGGTTGCACGTGATGATGTCTTCGTGGAGTCCGAGGCCCGGGTTCTCTGGCGAGTGCTGCACGAGGCAGAGCTCGTCGGCGAGATGCAGCGGGACTTCGGACGCTTGATCCCGCAGGTGCGTCGTGCGCTTCACGCCCCTTCGGTCCCCGAGGCGTTTCGCACGATCGCCGTCAACGTCTTGGACGCGACCCTGTCAGCGCACAGGGAGCGGAACGCTCTCGTGCACGATCAGTGGGTGAGCCTGGTGTGGGCGCCGGGTGAGCTGCGGTCCGCGCGAACATCGCGGTCGCGCCAGCTCTCCGACCTGCGTGAGTGCGCTGCCGCGCTCAAGGTTCTGACGTGGCGCATGCGTGGGGTGCACGTGATCGCTCCTCGATGGCTCGGGCTCGTCGAAGAGGATGACGTCGTGAGTGCTGCCGACATCCGCTCCTGGACGCGGGTGGCGATGGGGCACATCGCGAACGATCCGCATCGAGTCGTCGGAACTGCCGGCCCCGCTCCGATGCCGCCAGGGCTGTGATGCATCCTCCGATGGTGTGGGTCGTCGCCGCTACGCTGCGGACATGACAGACATCCCTGCCGCCGGAAGGCAATCCGCCCACGTCATCCTTGACGCCGTCTCAGCTTGGGACCCCGATATCGGGCCAACTGACGAGAACGCAGATGCGATGAACCGCGCGCTGGAGCGACTCGACCGGATCGATGGCGCGATAGTGGTTACGGCCGACGACGACGCGGACGACATCACCCATCTCACGCTCGACGTTTCAAACCTGACCGGCGGGGCGATAGTGCTCGTCAACTGGCTTGTGCACCAGCTCGGCGATGCCCGGAACGAGGACCCGCAGATCGTCATCGCGCAGGCTCGCGAATTCCTGGATGAGTGAAGTGAAGGTGCGACGCGTTCAAGCACAGTAGTGGGGCCTTGACACCCGGCCACCCTGCCCGGGCATCAGCTAACGACTACGGGTGCTCGCGTCGAGTGCTGCGAGTCGGGGCGCTTGCTCATCGATGGCATCTGCGAGCACCCGCAGTTGAGCGGCCACGTCTGCAAGGCCTGCCGCGTCGTAGTCGCCTTCGACGCGGATGCTGAGCATGTAGCCCACCGGCCGTGTTCCCTCACGGAAAACACCGCCCCACGCGCCGGCTGGTAACGCCTCGTCCGCCTCGCGATGTAGCCAGGTATCTGGTGCAGCGCCGTCACCGCCATGCTCCATCTGGTCGCCGGTGCACCATCCCACCGGACAATCGAAGCGGGCGCCCCTCACTGCGCTACCCCTTCAACGAGGCGCCGAAGTTGCGCGGGTTGAAGCTGAACGTAGCCGCGTGTGGTCGCTGGAGATGCGTGTCCCAGTAGCTGCTGGACGCCGAGTAGATCACGGTCGATTGCATAGGCGCGGGTTGCGAAGCTGTGCCGGAGCTGATGCATATTGACGCCGGCGGGAAGCAACTGCCCGACACGACGCCCGAGCCACCGGGGCGACCAGTGCCCCTGGTCGTTGCCGGGGAACACATAGCCGGCGGGGCGCCTGGTGATCTGCGCCGCGAGTCCGTCAGGCAGCGGGATTCGGCGAACTTTGGCGCCCTTTCCCCTGACGACGAGCACGCGCGCGCCTCGCTCGCCCTGCACGTCGCGCGTGTGGGTACGCGCCACTTCGCCGCGCCTCATCCCGAGTTCGGCAGCGAGACGGAGCGCGAGCGTCTCAAGATCGCCCGCCCGCGAGAGCGCCTCGCGGTACTCGTCCAACTCGGCCGGGCGCGCCGACGGCTGTGCTGCCTTGACTCGTGGCAGAACGTCAACCGGGTTCGCCGAGGTGCGCCCGGTATCGACCGCCCAACGGTAGAACGTCTTGAGCGTCTGCCTGTTGCGGCGCCGTGTCTCGCGCCCCCACCGCTTGTTGCCCATCCATGCCGCCAGATCGTCGGTGGTCAATTCGAATGGGCCATGGTGGGTTTGGCGGCTGAGATGGCGCAGAACGTCGAGGTAGGTGGCGATGCTCGTTTCGGCCCGCCCACCGGAACGTAGGTAGCTCGTCCGCTCGCGCAATGGAGCCACCCAGGCGTCTGGCACCGGCGCCGCCCTGGGGCCGCTGCGGCTGTAGTCCATCGGATCGGCGAACACCCTTCCGGTACTCGCCGCCCATCGGTAGAAGGCGCGAAGCGCTGTACGGTGCGCCGCCCGCGTGCTCGCCGCCACGTCGAGCCCGTCAAGGTAGCCGGCTGCATCCGAGTGCGCGACCTCCCACGGCCCGACCTCGACCATGGCCGCGAACGCGCGAAGGTACTTCCGCCGCTGCGCCAGCGTCGCCGTCTCGATCCCGCGCGCGGCCTCATCCGTCGCGAAGGCGTCGAGCGCGTGCGCCCACGCCGGCGCAAGCTCGGGCCGGGCACTGTACCGGTAGCCGCTCAGCGGATCGGTGGCCCGACGGCCAGTATCGACCGCCCACCGGTAGAACGCCCGCACCGCGAGCCGCTCCGCCTTCGCCGTCGAACTGCTCCGGCCAGCGTCAAGCTGCTCGACGTAGGCGACAACGGCCCCAGCCCGGGCTGTGAGCGGATCACAGCCGAGCGCGTCGGCGAGCCGAGCGACCCGACCTGCCTGCTTCGTGACGGTCGAGACGGCCCGACCTGCTGCCCGCTCATCGGCTGCGAACGCCGCCAGAGTCGCCGCCCAGTCATGCCCCATCAGTGCCCCTTCCGTCATCGGCTCGTGAGTCGGCGCGAGCGTAGGCGGGCAGCCTCGCCCGTGTCCATTTCGTGGACTCACGTGGACTCATGGCCGGCGTTTCACGGCTACCAACGGTCGCAACCGGGCACCTTCTGATAGCGTGACTTCCGCGAGATACCGGGCGAAACCCCGGAACTTCGCGTCAATTAGGATCGGGGCTCAGCCGACCTTCCAAACTGATTACGCGGGTTCGATTCCCGTCATCCCCTCTCCTGTCCTGAGTCACGACATCGTTGACACGCGTGTCGCGGCTCGGGACTTTTTCGTGGGTTCGCGCGTCTGGGTCGTGGCGTCGGCCGGGTGCGGGTTCACCATCGTGGTGCTTGGAAGTCCGTGCTGGCGCCGGATCGAGCCGGCCGGTCCAGGCGAGTTCACCGGCGGAGGGTTGTCATCGTCGCAGGGTGCGGACAAGCTCGACCCGAGGGACACCGCCCTCTGCGGAAGGGGATGCAATGCAGCAGAACGACCCAACAGCGTCGATCGCCGGTGCGAACCGCGCACTGATCGGCTCGATGCCGTTCGCGGACACAACCGATTTCGACGACGCCGATCGCGGATTCCTCGGCACACTCGCCGAACCGACGATCCGCAACGCAGCCGGCGACATCGTCTGGGATGCGTCGACCTACGACTTCATCGAGGGTGACGCGCCCGATTCCGTCAATCCGAGTCTGTGGCGGCAGTCCCGCCTGGTCGCCAAGCACGGCTTGTACGAGGTGATCGATGGCATCTATCAGGTGCGAGGACTCGACCTCTCCGTGATCTCGTTCATCGAGGGCGATCACGGCGTGATCGTCGTCGATCCGCTGATCTCGGAGGAGACCGCCGCCGCCGCGCTCGCGCTCTATCACGAGCATCGGGGCATCCGCCCCGTCGTCGCAGTGATCTACACCCACAGCCACATCGACCACTTCGGCGGGGTGCTGGGCGTCACGACCGAGGCCGACGTCGACGCCGGCAAGGTCGCGATCATCGCGCCGGAGGGCTTCCTCGAACACGCGGTCTCCGAGAACGTATACGCGGGCACGGCGATGGGTCGACGCTCCGGGTACATGTTCGGCGCCGCGCTCGCCCGCGGCGCACGCGGCGCGGTCGGCGCCGGCCTCGGCCAGACGACCTCGACGGGCACCGCGGGATTGATCGTGCCGACGATCGACGTGACCACGACCGGCGAGACCCACACGGTCGACGGCGTCGAGATCGAGTTCCAGCTTGCGCCGAACACGGAAGCCCCGGCTGAACTCCACTTCTACCTGCCGAGGTATCGGGCGTTGTGCATGGCGGAGAACGCCACGCACACGCTGCACAACCTCCTGACGTTGCGCGGCGCCATCGTGCGGGACCCGCACGGATGGTCGCAGTACCTCACCGAGGCGATCGAACGCTTCAGCGACCGTTCGGACGTCGTCTTCGCATCTCACCACTGGCCGACCTGGGGAACAGACAAGATCCGGCACTTCCTCGGCATCCAGCGGGACCTGTACGGCTACCTGCACGACCAGACGCTGCGGCTGCTGAACCAGGGGTACCAGGGTGCGGAGATCGCCGAGATGATCCAGCTTCCGCCGGCTCTCGAACAGGCGTGGAGCACCCACGGCTACTACGGGTCGGTCAGCCACGACGTCAAGGCGATCTATCAGCGGTACATGGGCTGGTTCGACGGCAACCCGGCCCGACTCTGGCCGCACCCGCCGAAACCACTCGCCGAACGCTATGTGACCGCGATCGGCGGGATCGATCGGGTCGTCGAACTCGCACGTGAGGCGTACGCCGCCGGGGACTACCGGTGGGCTGCAACGCTGCTCGACCACGCCGTGTTCGCGGACTCCGAACACGAGGCTGCGCGCAGCCTGTATGCAGACACCTTGGAGCAGTTGGCGTACGGGAGTGAGAACGGAATCTGGCGGAACTTCTTCCTGTCCGGCGCGACCGAGCTCCGCGAGTCGAACTTCGGTACGCCGACCACGGCGACGGCGCCCGACATCATCGCGCAGCTCTCGCCCGAGCAGGTCTTCGACGCGATCGCCATCACGGTCGACGGGCCGAAAGCCTGGGATCTGGATCTCGCGTTCGACGTCACGGTCAGTGATCTCGATCGCAGCTTCCGGGTGACCTTGCGGAACGGCGTGCTGATCTACGTCGAGAAGGTGCCGTCCGGTGACGCGCCGCTGCACCTCACGCTCGAGAAGGCCCGGCTGATCAGGCTCGCCGGCGGCGATCTCGAGTCCGATGGGCTCGGGGTCGATGGCGACGTCGGCGTGCTGCGAAAGCTCTTCACCGTGCTGTCGCCGGGAGACCCGGATTTCGAGATCGTCGTGCCGTGACGAGCAGCGACGGGCTCGGGTTCCGCAACGCAGGGAACCCGAGCCCGTCGGTTCGCCCGCGGGGTTCAGATCTTGATCGGGAACGTCACGAGCAGCACCACTCCGGCCACGGCCAGGAAGGCGGCCAGCCCGACGAGCACGCGTCTGACCCACGGCTGGATGTCTCGTTGCGACATCGCCGTCAGGAAGAGCACCAGCGCGAAAAGCACCGTGAGCAACGAGTAGTTGTCACCGCGCTGGTTGTTCTCGAGCGCATCGGCGAAGCGGGCGTCGGCTCGTTCACTGAACTCGGCCGCCTCTTCGGTGCCGGGCGGCACGTACTCTTCGCGCGCGAACGGGCCCTGGTCCGTCCGCCCGTCGGCGGTCCACGCATCGAACGCGCGAGCGAACTCCGGGGAGAACCGCGCCTCGATGTACTGCGTGAGCTGCTGGTCGCCCTGCTCCGTGGCGAGCACCCATTGGACCCAGACCGCCTGATCGAGGGCTCGGGCATCGCGCGCCTCGCTGGCGAAGTCGGTCGACGTCACGCGAGCGCCGGATGCCTCGCTGAACGCAATCGACATCTCGCCGCCCCACTTCGAAGACTTGAATCCGCACCATGCGGTGAGGACCGCGACGGCGGCCAGGAGGAAGACGGCGATCGCGTCGATGACCCGAGCCCGACGCGCCATGGGGTGAGGTCTCGCAGCGACCTCAGACTCCGAAGATGACTCCGACTCGGCATCCTTGACCATGAACCAATCGTCCTCAGGCCAGTCATGATCGTCGTGAGGCGCGCCGGATGACCATGTCGCGTCGTCTCACCGGTCGCGCGCCGCTATCCGGGCGTCCGTGAAGCCTGATCGGTCCCCTCGACGACGGCCCCGAGCGGAGACTGCGATACTCGTTCGGTGACCATCGACGCGCCCTCCGCCGATCCCGCCGACGTCCTGCTCGCCCTGACCGACGAGGGGCGCCGATTCCTCGCGGACCGGCACCTGGCCACACTGTCGACGATCGGTCCACACGGCGACATCCATGTCGTCGCGGTCGGGTTCACGCTCGGCGATGACGGGTGCCTTCGCATCACCACGAACGACCGCAGCCAGAAGATCCGCAATCTCGAGCGCGATCCTCGCGCGACGGTCGCGCAGGTCGACGGCCGGCACTGGCTCAGCATCGCCGGCCACGCCGAGATCGAGCGCGACGCCGAGGCGGTCGCGCACGCCGTCGCGCTCTACACGAATCGCTACCGTGAACCCGGCGAGAACCCCAATCGCGTCGTGATCCGCATCACCCCCGAGCGCATCATGAGCTCCCCCGGCCTCCGCTCGATGCGGAATGCGTGACGCGGGCGTAGAGTGCGGTACCAGGTGGTACCACACGCTCGGATCAACAGGAGGCACTGATGGCCATGAACTTGCGGCTCGACGCCGCCCACGAGGAACTCCTTGACGCACTGGCAGCGCAGGAGCGTCGAAGCAAGACCGAGATCGTGAAGCTCGCCATCGAAGAGCGCGCAGCTCGGCTCGACAAGAGCGCACGCACTCGGGCGATCTTCGAGCGGATTCTGGAGCAGGACGCCGAACTGCTCGACGAACTCTCGAAGTGACCGAGTATCTGGACCCGGAGGATGTCGAGCAGCTCATCGCATCGGCCGGTTTCCACTACCGCGGCGGCAACCGCCATCTGCTGCTCTCGGCGCTGGCCACGCCCCTCCCGGTGTTCGGCGAAGAGGTCTATCCCGAGCTGGAGCACAAGGCGGCGGTGCTGCTCATCGCCATCAACCGCGACCACCCGCTCGCCGACGGTAACAAGCGACTCTCGTGGATCGTCGCGAAGGCCTTCCTCGCATTGAACGGGCTCGACCTCGCTACCGGTGTTCGGGAGGGTGACCGCTTCGTGCGATCCGTCGCTGACGAGTCCCCGAAGTTCGAGGAAGTCGCCCAGTGGATCACCCATCACACGACCGTTCTCTGAGCCGCAGACCGGCCGCATTCACGACAACAGGCTCCGCTCTTGACATCCACCCCGCGCGGTGAGACGTTCCTCACGGGGATGATCGCAATGGCTGCAACCGAATCGACCTCGACCCGGCACCGGGCTCGGCGCACGCCGAAGCATCCGCAGTCGCGTCTCGCGGAGCGCTGGACCACCGTCGACGGGCTCGACGTGTTCTATCGCGAATCATCCGACCCTCCGCCTGGTTCACCGGCGATGATGCACGTGCACGGCTTCGGGCTCTCGGGCCGCTACCTGCTCCCGACCGCTGAACTGCTCGACGGCGACTTCCACATCCTCGTGCCGGACCTGCCGGGCTTCGGGCGCAGCGGCCGACGCTCGCGACGCGAGCTCGCCGTGCCGGACCTCGCGGACTCGGCCGCCCGCTTCCTCGACGATCGCGGGATCGAGCGCGTCACGCTCGTCGGCAACTCCATGGGATGTCCCGTCATCTGCGAGTTCGGGCACCGCCACCCCGACCGGCTGGAACGGGCGATCCTCGTCTCACCCGCGGGCGGACTGCACAACCAGCCGCTGGTCCGCGCGATGGCGCAGCTCGCGCGCGACGGCGGCCGTGAGCCACGCAGCATGGTCGGGGTCGCGACCCCCGACTACTTCCGGTTCGGGCTGACGAGCACGGCCAAGATGTTCGATTCGCTCATGCGGTATCCGACGCTGCAGCGCCTCCTCGAGCTCCCCGTGCCGACGCTCGCCGTCCTCGGCGACCGCGACCCGCTCATGCCGCCGCTCGACCGCGTGCACGAGGTCGTCGCCCACATCGACACGAACATCGTCGTCGTGATGATCGAGGGCGCCGCGCACGCCATCAACTACAGCCACCCGGGCGAGCTCGCGCACATCATCCGCCAGTTCATGACCGACCGCCCGATCACCGACGACCCCGACTCCCCCGGTCTCGCCAAAGTCGTCGAGGTCCACCGCGGCACCTCCGGCGCATAGGAGACCACGGTCCGCATCGGGTGAGCCGAGCCTTCCCTTCCTTGAAATACCTGGGCAGACGCGTAGCGTTGCACCCATCACCGAACAGGGAAAGGTGGAACCGATGACCGACACGAAGTCCGCTCCGTACGCCAGCGCCAACCCCGAGGTCGCCTCGGGCGTCGCCCAGTTCTTCACGCCCGTCGTGCACCAGCTCGTCGCCCTCGCCGTGAACGGCAAGCAGGCGCACTGGCATGTCCGCGGCCACAACTTCATCGAGGTGCACGAGTACCTCGACCAGGTCGTCGAGCACGCGCAGGACGCGGCCGATCTCGCCGCCGAGCGCGTGATCGCGCTGGGCCTGCCGATCGACGCCCGGCTCGAGACCGTCGCGAAGGCGGGTGCGACGAGCCCGAAGGCAGGGTTCAAGCAGGCCGACGACACCATCGCCGACGTGGTCGCACAGATCGACCTCGCGACCGAGAAAGTGAACGCCGCGATCACGGGTCTCGCCGAGCTCGACCCCGCGAGCCAGGACATCGCGATCTCGATCCGTCAGACGCTCGACAAGGACCGCTGGTTCCTTTCGGCGCATCTCAGCGTGAACTGACCGCGAGATCGGCTCGCCGCTTCCTACGGAAAGGATGCGGCGTTCCGGGCCCGGGTGCAGAATGCGGCCATGGCTGCGGATGCATCCGGGCCCGAGCCGTCTCCTGAGGGACGCGCCGACGACGCGCAGCACACGCCGCGCGACGACCTCACCGACGCGCAGAAGGCGCTGCGCGCACAGCTCCTCGCGACCGAGCACTGGAGCCTCCTCGCATCGCGCTCGACGACGCAGGGTGAGGTGCTCACGCGTATCGCGATCTTCCTCACGCTCGTCTCCGCCGGTCTGCTCTCACTCGGCGTACTCGGTCAGGCGACCGCGTTCCGCGGCTGGTTCGGTGCCGCAGCGCTCGGCATCCTGTTCCTGCTGCTGGTCCTCGGGGTCATCACCCTCGTGCGCGCCTTCAACACCGCGACCGAGGACCTCATGTACGTCGTCGCGATGAATCGTCTCCGGGCCGCCTATGTCGACCTGGACCCCGGGCTTGCTCCGTATCTCATGGCCTCGGTGCACGACGACGCGACGGGCATCGACCACACCTACCACTTCTTCTACTCTCGTAGCAGCGCGAGCGTCGTCTTCGGCAGCTCGATGATGATCATCACCGTGGTCACCGCCGTGGTCGCCGGCCTCCTGGGCGGCGCGACCGTCACGGCGTTCGGCGGCCCGATCTGGGTCGCGGTGATCCTCGGAGTCGTGGTCGGCATCGCCGTGGTGCTGTTCGCGCTCGCGCGGGGGTACCGGCTGTACCGGCGGTCCCTCGGCAGCTATCGGCCCGTCAGCCCGTCGTACTCCCCGCGCCGCCACGAGTCCTAGACACTCAACGCGCTCAGCGTTGCAGCCAGGCGAGCACCGCGAGCACGCGGCGATGGTCGGTCCCGGAGTCCTCGAGCCCGAGCTTCTGGAAGATCGCCGTGACGTTCTTCTCCACCGCGCCGACGCCGATGAACAGCTGCGCGGCGATGCCCGTGTTCGTGCGGCCCTCGGCCATGAGCTCGAGCACCTCGCGCTCGCGGGGGGTGAGGCTCGCGAGCGGGTCGCCGCGCCGCGTGAGCAGCTCGCGCACGACCTGGGGGTCGAGCACGGTGCCGCCGGCGCTCACGCGTTCGACGGCGTCCTTCAACTCCTCGAGTGACGCCACCCGGTCCTTCAGCAGGTAGCCCATACCGCCTTCGCCGGACGCGAGCAGCTCGTGCGCGTACGTGCCCTCGACGTACTGGCTCAGCAGGAGGATGCCGAGCCCGGGCACGCGGCGGCGCAGCTCGATCGCTGCGCGCACGCCCTCGTCGCGAAAGCTCGGCGGCATCCGCACGTCGAGCACGGCGACATCGGGCCGGGTCTCATCGATCGCGGCGATCAGCGCGTCCGCGTCGCCGTAGGCGCCCGCGGTCTCGAATCCGGCTTCGTCGAACAACCGCACGAGCCCTTCGCGGAGGAGCACGGAGTCTTCGGCGAGCACGACGCGGAGCGCAGCGGGATCGGTCACCGCCCCAGCGTAGCGAGGGGCGGGCGGATGCCTCGGGGCTCCGCCTCCCCGCTGGTCGAGTAGCGCGCGAGGAACGAGCACGCGTATCGAGACCGGGCGACCCGGTCTCGATACGGCGCCGTCGCGCCGACTCGGCCAGCGCCTAGGCGACCGGCGTGTAGGGGATGTGCGCGCCGATCGAGGTCGGCCCGCCGATCGGGCTGGTCACGACGAACTGGCCCTGCAGACCCCGCACCCGCTCGTCGAGGCCGGCGAGGCCGTGCCCCGGCGTCGCGGCGGCCCCGCCCCGGCCGTTGTCGGTGACCCACAGGTCGAGCCACTGCCCGGCCGGCCCCTCGTCACGGGTCGCGATCCGCAGTCGGACCGCCGAGGCCTCCGCATGCTTCGCGGCGTTCGTGAGCAGCTCGGCCGCGATGAAGTACGCGTTGCGCTCGATCGCGGCCGGCAGCGGTGCTTCGGCGGCGAGCGCCTCGTCGAACGTGACCGGCACGGGGCTTCTCGCGGCCAGCGAGGCGAGCGCGCTCGCGAGGCCGCGGTCCTGCAGCAGCGGCGGGGCGAAGCCGCGTGACAGCGCCCGCAGCTCGTCGAGCGCCTCCCTGGCCTGGTCGCGCGCCTCGCCGACGAGTGCTTTGGCCTGCTCGGGGTCCTGGTCGAGACGCCGCTCGATCGCCGCGAGGTCCATCTGCAGCCGGACGAGCCGCTGCTGAGGCCCGTCGTGGATGTCGCGTTCGAGGCGACGCAGCGACGCGTCTTCGGCCTGGACGGCCGCGCCGCGCGACGCGGCGAGCGCGACAACCTGGCGTTCGAGCGCCTCGGAACGCCACGCGCCGAGCATGCCGCGCGCGATCACGTCGTGCAGGAGCGTCATGCCGCGGAAGAGGAACGGCAGTGTGAGGAGGAAGACCACGCCGAGCACGAACTCGAGGATGCGCTCGCCGACGACGGGGTTGTAGGCGAGATCGCCGCCCGGCACGAACCGCTCGACGATCCACTGGTTGAGCCAGAACGTCCGCTCGTCGTCGGGGATGAACGGCTGCCAGATCCAGCCGGTCACCCCGCCGAGCGCCACCGAGAGCCAGACGACGGTGAACGTCCAGGTGACGATGCTGACGATGGGGTTCACGACGAGCGTGTGCAGCACATACAGCCAGTAGTGCCCGTCGACGAACGGCGTGAACGTCGTCCGCCAGAAGCCCTGTTCCCGGCCCTCTCGTGACCAGTCGGGCCGCCGCACCTCCGGCATTCCGGCCCAGCGCAGCCGGATGAGCTCGAGCGTGCCGAACCCGCGGGCGACGAACAGCGACGCGACGAGCAGGAAGATGCCGATTACGATCGCGACCATGCCGATGCCGGTGAAGAACACGGTGGCGAGCACCGTGAGTCCGACGATGGCGATCGGCATGGTCAGGATGAGGAAGCCCAGCTCGCGCGGCACTGCGGCCCACAGCCGGCCGTATCCGAGCCGCGCGCGGGGCTCGGCCGGGGTGACCGTGTGGCCGCTCCGGTCGGGCTGCGCAGCGCCCACGGCTGCGTCCGAGGCGACCGCTCGGATCGCGCCGGTCTGACTTTCGGTACTCATGGTCGGTTCCTTCTTCCGTCATCGTCGCACGCTCGGCGGGCGAATGCCGCGACGATCGCGGGCCGGGCCGGGCCGAGGATCGTGCGAGCTTTCCTCCAGCCTCGCGTCGAGCGCCGGCCCGCCCCATCCGGCGGGCGTCCGGATCGGGTCGGGGGTTATCCCCCGCGCCGCCGGACGCGCGACCGCGGACGGTGTCAGCCGAGCAGGGAATGGGTCGCGCGGCCCGCGAGGAAGGTTGCGGCGACCGGCATGCCGCGCAGCTGGTCGACGCTCGCGGTGAACGGATCGAGCTCGACCACGGCGAGGTCGGCCGCAGCGCCGGCACGGACCTCGGCGCCCGCGCCGTTCGTGGACGCCGCGAGTGCGACGCGCACGTCGACGGCCTGCTCCGGATGCCACGGCTCACGTCCGCCACGTGAACGCCCCACAGCCGCCGAGATCGCGACCCACGGGTCGAGCGGCGCCACCGGCGCGTCGGAGCCGAGCGCCAGCTCGACGCCCGCGGCGAAGAGCTCCGCGAGCATGAAGGCCCGGTCGGTGCGGCCCGTCCAGTAGCGGTCGGCGACGTCGCGGTCGTCCATGGCGTGCTCGGGTTGCACGCTCGCGACGACGCCGAGGCGCGCGAAGCGCGCGACGTCCTCGTGGCGCAGCAGCTGCGCATGTTCGATCGAACCGCGGCAGCCGACGGCTTCGAACGCGTCCAGCACGCGCGCGTTCGCACGATCGCCGATGGCGTGCACGGCCGGCGCGAGACCCGCGTCGCTCGCGCGCCGCATCAGCGGGACGAGCTCGTCGTAGGCGACGGTGGCGAGCCCGGCGGCGTGATCGAGTCCCTCGAGGCCCGGGTACGGGTCGAAGCACAACGCGGTGCGGGTGTTGAGCGAGCCGTCGGTGATGACCTTCGCGGCGCCGACCCTGACCAGGCTGTGCGTGCCGGGAAGGGATTCGCCCGTGCGCAGTCCCTCGGAGATAGCCCGCTCGAGATGCTGCGGGTACACGCCGAAGGCGACGCGCAGCGGCATCGCACCACCCGCGCCGCGCCGCGCCCAGTCGTCCCGGTTCCAGCGCATCTCGTAGTCGGTGACGCCGACCACTCCCCTGGCGGATGCCCGCACGGCGGCTTCGGCGACCCAGGTGTCGAGCACATCGTCGGCGACGTCGTCGAGCTCGCGCACGAGCCGGAAGCAGTCGTCCTCGCGCAGCACGCCGTCATCGCCGGGCCGGGCGCCGTACCGCCGCGCGGCGGCGGAGTTCAGCCAGCAGGCGTGCAGATCCGCGGCCACGAGCATGACCGGCACGTCGCCCGAGACCCGATCGAGCAGGGCCAGCGACGGGGCATCCGGCCACAACCCGTCGCGATAGCCGAAGCCGGCGACCTCCGACGCCCCACCGCGCACCGCGCCCGCGACGAGCGCCGCGGTCTCGGCCGCCGAGCCGGCCTCCGCGAGGTCGAGCCGGCGCGCGACCATGGCCCACTGCGACATATGCACATGCCGATCGTGGAGGCCCGGGACGAGCCAGCGCCCGCCGAGTCGCATGCGCTCGGTCGGGCCACCCGGCCGGACCGCGCCGAGAACGCCGCCGGACGCATCAGCGCCGTGCGGCACGATCGCGGCGACGCGCCCGTCTTCGATGCGTACGTCGACCGGCTCGAGCGTGCCGGGCAGCCGCGCCTCCTCGAGCAGCAGCGCCGTCACGGGCGGGCCGATCGCAGCGCCTCGTGGGTCCGACGCATCTCGGCTGCGAGCGCGGCGCTCGCGTACGGGCCGTCGCCGTCGAGCTCGGCGATGATGCGGTCGACCGTCTCTCGAGGCTTGTTCTGGCTCATCTTGTTCTTGGCGACGAATCGGGTGATCGGGATGCGCACGCCGACCGTGCCGGCCGAGATGCGGTCGGCGTACGCCGAGTTCTCGGGCGTCCCGCGCATGCGCCGCGGCTCCGCCATGGCGGCCTCGAAGTGATCGACGAGCGCCTCGAGCACGCGCAGGTTCTCGTCGGCATCGAGCAGCTCGGGCGTGCCGTAGAGGTGCGCGCTGACGAAGTTCCAGGTGGGCACGGCCGGCGTCTCGGGGTCGTACCAGCCGGGCGAGATGTAACCGTGCGGCCCCTGCACGATGACCAAGACCTCGTGCGCGCCCAGCTCGTGCAGGACCTCGTCCGGCCGGCCGACGTGCGTGAGGAGCACGAGACCGTCGGCGTCGTCGTCGAGCAGCACCGGGTAGTGGCTCGCGACCAGCCCCGAGGCATCCGTCGAGCTCACGATCGTCATCCAGGGATGCTCGCGCGCGAGCTGCGCGACGGCGGCTTCCTCGGCGAGCGCGAAGCTGGGGTTCTGGCGCATGGTCGCTCCTGACGGTCGGATGCGGTGGATCACGCCCGGTGGCGGATCACGCCTGGCAGTAGGGGCACCAGTACAGCTTCCTGGCGCCCATCTCTTCCAGCACGATGTTGGTGCCGCACACGCGGCACGGCAGGCCCTCGCGCTTGTAGACCCAGTGCCGGTCGTCGCGGTTGGCGAGCGCAGCACGGTACGCGTCCTCGTCGAGGTCGTCCATGGTCATCATCTGACCTGTCTCGACGCCGATGCGCAGCAGCTTCGTCCAGTCGTGCCAGAGGTGGCGCACGTGCTCCTCGGGGACGTCCCGGCCGGGCGTGTGCGGGTTCTGGCGTGCCCGGAAGAGCAGTTCGGCGCGGTAGACGTTGCCGATGCCGGCCACGATGTTCTGGTCCATGAGCAGCAACCCGATCGGGGTGGCCTTCTTGCGGACCGCGGTCGTGAAGCGGTTCTCGGCCTCGGGCCCGGCGTCGATCAGCGGGTCGGGCCCGAGCTTCGCCACGACCGCTTCGACCTGCGCCGGGTTCAGCACCTCGCACGCCGTCGGCCCGCGCAGGTCGGCGACGATGGTGTCGGTGAGCAGGCGCACGCGCACCTGACCCACGGGTTCGGGCGGGAACGACTCGAGGTCGTTGCCCGCCTTCTCCGACTCCGACATGCGCAACCGGGCCCGGCGCGGCGCACCGATCGAGGTCAGCGAGTTCTCACCCGCCGAGTCGAACACGACCGCATCTGGGTTCGGGCTGTCGAGGAAGGTTCCGCGCTGGTTCGTCTGACCCATGCGCCCGTTCGCCGACGCGATGGTCGCGTCCATGAGGATCTCGCCCGCGAAGTCCCATGCGCCGTACATGCCGAGATGCACACGGAGCCATATGTCGCCCTCGAAACCCAGGAACATCTGCTTGCCCACCGCGCGTGCATCGATCATGCGCCGCCCGTCGAGCTCGGCGGCACCGACCGCGAACCGGCCCTGCGGGCTCGACGCGTGCACGACGTGGCCGACGAAGTTCCGCTCGAACTGCCGCGTGATGCGATGGACGGAATGACCCTCTGGCACCGCCGCCTCCTAGCTGCTGGACACGTCGTCGAACCGGTCGACGCCCTTGCCGGCGATGTCCCCGGTCTGCTCGTACTCGGCGAGCTGCGCGATGCGTCGCGCGTGCCGCTCGTCGCCGGAGAACGGCTCGGCGATGAACGCGTCGATGTATCGGATCGCCTCCTCGACCGTGTGCTGCCGCGCGCCGATCGAGATGACGTTGGCGTCGTTGTGCTGGCGTGCGAGGAGGGCGGTGTCCATGCTCCAGACGAGCGCGGCGCGGATGCCGCGGACCTTGTTGGCCGCGATCTGCTCGCCGTTGCCCGATCCGCCGAACACGATGCCGAGCGTGTGCACGCCCTCGGCCTGGTCGCGGGCGACCGCCTGGGCCGCGTTGATGCAGAACGCCGGGTAGTCGTCGAGTGCGTCGTACTCCTTCGGGCCGTGATCGACGACCTCGTGACCGGCGTTGGTCAGGTGGTCGACGAGCGTGCGGCTGAACTCGAGGCCGGCGTGGTCGGTCGCGATGTGGATGCGCATGAGAGCAAGTCTGACATGACCGGATGCCTCGGTCGGGGCCCCGCGGTTAGGCTGAACGGGTTCGCCCGGCGCCACGAGCGCGGGCAAGACATCCGCTCGACGCAATTGGAGACTGGACGTGCCCGGAGAGAACCTCACCCGCATCGAAGCCGAGGAGCGCGCCGCGCTCGTGACCGTGCACGACTACGACGTCGTGCTCGACGTGACGACCGGTCCCGACGTGTTCCGCAGCACGACGACCGTGCGGTTCAGCGCGACCGAGGGGGCCTCGACGTTCATCGACGCGATCACGGCGGCGGTGCACTCGGTGACCCTGAACGGCACGCCGCTCGACCCGGCCGAGGTGAGCGACGGCGTGCGCATCCAGCTCCCGGGCCTCGCGACCGAGAACCATCTCGTCGTGGTCGCCGACGGCCGCTACATGCACACGGGCGAGGGCCTGCACCGATTCGTCGACCCGGTCGACGGCGAGGCGTACCTCTACACGCAGTTCGAGGTGCCCGACTCCCGGCGCATGTTCGCGGTGTTCGAGCAGCCCGACCTCAAGGCGGCGTTCCGGTTCACGGTGACCGCGCCCGAGCACTGGCAGGTCGTCTCGAACCAGCCGACGCCCGAGCCCGTCGACGCGCACGAGGGCGCCAAGACGTGGGCGTTCGAGCCGACGCCGCGTATCTCGAGCTACATCACGGCGCTCATCGCGGGGCCGTACGACGTGGTGCGCGACGAGCTCACGAGCTCGGACGGCCGGGTCATCCCGCTCGGCGTGTTCAGCCGCAAGAGCCTCTCGCAGTACCTCGACGCGGACTACATCTTCGAGAAGACCAAGCAGGGCTTCGCGTACTTCGAGTCCAAGTTCGACGTGCCGTACCCGTTCGACAAGTACGACCAGCTGTTCGTGCCCGAGTACAACGCGGGCGCCATGGAGAACGCGGGCGCGGTCACGTTCACCGAGGTGTACGTGTTCCGCTCGAAGGTGACCGACGCGATCAAGGAGCGCCGGGTCGTCACGATCCTGCACGAGCTCGCGCACATGTGGTTCGGCGACCTCGTGACCATGAAGTGGTGGAACGACCTCTGGCTGAACGAGTCGTTCGCCGAGTGGGCGTCGACCATCGCGACCGCCGAGGCCACCGAGTGGACCAACGCCTGGACCACGTTCAACTCGATGGAGAAGAGCTGGGCGTACCGGCAGGACCAGCTGCCCTCGACGCACCCCGTGGTCGCGACCATCAACGACCTCGAAGACGTGCAGGTCAACTTCGACGGCATCACCTACGCCAAGGGCGGGTCGGTGCTGAAGCAGCTCGCCGCGTGGGTCGGCGTGGACGCGTTCTTCGAGGGCGTCTCGGCGTATTTCAAGAAGCACGCGTGGGGCAACACGACGCTCGCCGACCTGCTCGAAGAGCTCGAGGCCGCGAGCGGCCGCGACCTCTCCGAGTGGGGTGCGCTCTGGCTCGAGACCGCGGGCGTCAACACGCTGCGTCCAGAGATCGAGACGGATGCTTCTGGCGTCATCACGGCGTTCTCGGTGCTGCAGTCCGCGCCCGCCGACTACCCGACGATCCGCCCGCATCGGCTCGCGATCGGCTTCTACCACCTGCGTGACGGCAAGCTCGTGCGCGAACACCGCGTCGAGCTCGACGTCGACGGCGAGCGCACCCCGGTCGCCGAGCTCGTGGGCCTCGCCCGCCCCGACCTCGTGCTGTTGAACGACGACGACCTCGCGTACGCGAAGATCCGCCTCGACGAGGCCTCCCACCGGGTCGCCCTCGAGAACCTGTCCGCGATCGAGGACCCGCTCGCCCGCGCGCTCGTGCTGAGCTCCGTCTGGGACGCGACCCGCGACGCCGAGACCACCGCGAGCGACTACCTCGACCTCGTGCTCGGCAACATCGCGACCGAGACCGAGTCGACGACACTGCGCATCGTGCTCGCGAACGCGCAGCTCTCCGCGAGCTCCTACGTGGCACCCGCGAAGCGCGCCGAAGCCCGGCGCCGGCTCGCCGACGGGCTCTGGGAGCTGGCGCGCGCCGCCGCGCCCGGCAGCGACGCGCAGTTCCAGTTCGTGAAGAACTTCGCCGCGATCGCGGAGGCCGGCAGCCACGTCGACGACCTCGCCGCGCTGTACGCCGGCGAGCTCTCGCTCGAGGGGCTCGCGGTCGACACCGATCTCGGCTGGGAGCTGCTCATCGCGCTCGCCGCCGCCGGCCGGGCGACCGATGACGACATCGACGCGCGTCTCGCCGAGGACAACACGGCCACCGGTCAGGAGTCGGCGGCGCACGCGCGAGCCGCGATCCCGACGGCCGAGGCGAAGGAACGCGCGTGGGCGTCGCTCGTCGACGTCGACACGGCCACGAACTCGGTCGTGCGGACGACCGCCGCCGGCTTCCTCCGCGCCGACGACACGTCGCTGCTCGCGCCGTTCGTGGAGCGCTACTTCGGCATGATCGAGCGCGTGTGGAACGAGCGCAGCTACGCGATCGCGGAGAAGCTCGTCGACCTGCTCTACCCGGCCCCGCTCGCGAACGCCGAGCTCGTGGCCGCGAGCCGCGCCTGGCTCGAGGCGAATCCCGGCATCCCGGCGCTGCGCCGCCTCGTGGTCGAGAACCTGGCGGGCGTCGAGCGGGCCCTGACCGTTCAACAGCGCGACGCCGGAGCGTGATCGGTCGGGAGGTCCGCGCGCCGCGGACCTCCCGACCGTCACGGCCGGCCGATCGCCGACCCCGATGCACTGCGAGACGGGAGCACGCATGCCACGTCCGGATCTCACACGCACCGAAGCCGAGGCGAGGGCCTCGCTCATCGGCGAGCCGTCGTACGAGGTCACGCTCGACCTCACGCGCGACGACGGGGCCTTCCGCTCCGAGACGGTCGCCCGGTTCCGTGCAACGGCCGGGGCGTCGACGTTCATCGAGGCCACGACGACCGAGCTGCACGAGGTCGAGCTGAACGGCCGGCGACTGGATCCTGCCGAGGTGTCCGACGGGTGGCGCATCCGGCTCGACGGTCTCGGCACGGTCAACGAGCTCCGCGTCGTGTCGACCAACGCGACGACGAACACGGGCGAGGGCCTGCACCGGTTCGTCGACCCGGTCGACGGTGAGGCGTACCTTTACACCGAGTTCGCGGTCGCCGAGGCCAACCGGGTGTTCGCAGTGTTCGACCAGCCCGATCTCAAGGCCGGGGTGCGGTTCACGGTGACGGCGCCGGCGCACTGGACGGTGCTGAGCAACGCCCCGAGCCCCGAGCCGGTGCCGGTGGTTGAGCGCGTGCCGGTGGTTGCGCCCGTGCCGGGGTCCGAGCCGGGCGTGGCGGGCGGCGAGGGGGTCGGCGCGAACGCGACCTGGTCGTTCGAGACGGGGCCGGTGATCTCGAGCTACATCGTCGCGCTCATCGCAGGGCCGTACGCGAGCTGGCACGGCAGCGCGACGAGCAGCGACGGCCGTGAGGTGCCGCTCGGCCTGTTCACCCGACGCTCGCTCGCGCCGTACGCCGAGCCCGACATCATGTTCCCCCTGGTGCAGCGCGGCCTCGACTTCTACGAGTCGGCGTTCGGGGTGCCGTACCCGTACGGCAAGTACGACCAGATCTTCGTGCCCGAGTACAACTGGGGCGCGATGGAGAACGTCGGCGCGGTGACGTTCAACGAGTCCTACCTGTTCCGCTCGCGGGTCTCCGACGCACGACGCGAGCAGCGCGCGAGCGTCGTGCTGCACGAGCTGAGCCACATGTGGTTCGGCAACTCGGTGACCATGCGCTGGTGGAACGACCTGTGGCTGAACGAGTCCTTCGCGACCTGGGCGGCGACGTTCGCGAGCTCGCGCATCACCGAGTTCACCGGCGCGTGGGCGACCTTCGCGAACGATGAGAAGACGCAGGCGGCCGAGCAGGATCAGTTGCCCTCGACCCACCCGATCGTGGCGACCATCGACAACACCGGCGATGTCGAGGTGAACTTCGACGCCATCACGTACGACAAAGGTGCGTCGGTCTTGAAGCAGCTCGTCGCGTGGGTCGGGCTCGAGCCGTTCCAGCGCGGCGTGGGCGCCTACCTGTCCGCGCATGCGGGCGGGAATGCGACGCTCGCGGACCTGCTGCGCGAGCTCGAGCTCGCCTCGGGTCGCGAGCTCGGCCGCTGGTCGGCGCTCTGGCTCGAGACCGCGGGCGTCAACACGCTGCGCGCGACGCTCGAGACGACGGCACCGACCGCGACCGACTCAGGCGAGACCGGCATCGACGATGCCGGTCTCGCCGAGCACCCAGAGGTCATCACGTCGGCCCGCATCGAGCAGTCGGCTCCCCCGGCCCACCCGACGCTCCGCCCGCACCGGATCGCCGTGGGCTGCTACGACCTCGTCGACGGCCGGCTCACCCGCACCCACCGGGTCGAGCTCGACATCGACGGTGCATCGACCGAGGTGCCGGGGCTCACCGGGCGCCACCGTCCCGACCTGCTGCTCGTGAACGACGACGACCTGACCTACGCGAAGGTGCGCCTCGATGAGCGGTCCTTCCGCACCGCGGTCGCGCATCTCGCAGAGATCGCCGACCCGGTCGCCCGGGCGGTCGTGCTCGGCTCGGCGTGGGACGCCGTCCGCGACGCCGAGCTCGCCGCGAGCGACTTCGTGCGGCTCGTGCTGCGCAGCGTCGGCCACGAGTCGCAGTCCTCCGCACGAGGTCTCGCGCTCAGCCGTCTCGAGCTCGCGCTCGCGAAGTATGTCGCCGAGGAGCATCGCGAGGTCGTCGCCGCGGAGGCCGGCGACGCGGTCTGGGCGCAGACCGAGCTCGCCGAGCCGGGATCCGACGCCCAGCTTCAGCTCGCGAAGGCGTTCACGCGCATCGCGTCGACCGCGGCGCACGCCGAGGTGCTGGGCAGCCTGCTCGACGGGTCCCTGTCCCTGCCCGGGCTCACGGTCGACCTCGACCTGCGCTGGGAGCTCGTGATCGCGCGCGCCGCGCTCGGCGTCGGCGACGACGAGGAGATCCGGATGGCGCTCGACGCCGACGACACGTCGAAGGGACGCCTGCTCGCCGAGACCGCGCGTGCGGCCCGGCCCGACGCCGACGTCAAGGCCGCGGCGTGGCGGCGCGTGGCGACCGACCGCTCGCTGTCGAACGACCTCGCGCGGGCGATCGCCGACGGCTGGCGGCGTGCCCTGCCGGCGACCTTGCTCGCCCCAGTGGTGGACGACTACTTCGCGATGCTGACCTCGATCTGGGCCGAGCGCAGCTTCAACATGGCCGCGCTCATCGTCACGCGGCTCTTCCCGACGCCGCTCGTCGACCAGGGTCTCGCGGACCGGGCCCGCACGTGGCTCGCCGCGAACCCCGAGCCCGCGCCGCTCGCGCGGCTGGTGTCCGAGCAGCTCGCGGAGCTCGATCGAGCGCTCGCCGCGCGCGCGTGCGACGCCCGCGCGCTCTCCGACCTCCCAGCCGCTCGCAATTAGACTCCGGAACCATGCGCCTGGAAAGCCCCGCCCCCGACACCCCGATCGACGCCGACACGCTCAGCGGCATCGGTGCGTGGTGGGCCGAGAACTGGAGCATGATCGTCGGCAAGCTCGTCGCGGTGCTGATCATCCTCGCGATCGCGCTGCTCGTGCGCTGGATCCTGCACTTCGTGATCGAACGGGTCGTCAACCGCGTGGTGTCGGGCGTGAAGAAGAAGGAACAGGTCACCGACACCCAGGCCCTGCAGGCGTCGCCGCTCGCGGCCGTGCGGGTCGTGCAGCGCACGCGCACGCTCGGGTCGGTGCTCACGAACGTCGTCAACGTGACGCTGTTCATCGTGGTCACCCTCATGATCGTCGCGACCATCAACTCCGAGATCCTCGGCTCCTTCGCGCTGCTCTCGGCCGCGATCGGCGCCGGCCTCGGCTTCGGTGCGCAGAACATCGTGAAGGACGCGCTCAACGGCCTCTTCATGGTCGTCGAGGATCAGCTCGGCGTGGGTGACATCGTCGACCTCGGGCCCGCGACGGGCATCGTCGAGGCCGTGCGCATTCGCATCACGACCGTCCGTGACGTGAACGGGACGCTGTGGTTCGTCCGCAACGGCGAGATCCTCCGGGTCGGCAACCTCTCGCAGGGCTGGGCCCGGGTGATCGTGGATCTCGCGGTGCCGTACGACGCCGATATCGAGGAGGTCGAGGCCGAGCTGCTGAAGAGCGCGAACGAGCTCGCGAACACCCCGAAGTGGCGCTCGCGCATCGTCGAGAAGCCCGAGGTGTGGGGCCTCGAGTCGATCTCCGACGACGCCATGGTCATCCGCGTCGTCATGAAGGTGCGCGCCGCGTCGAAGGACGACGTCGCGCGCGAGCTGCGCGTCCGGCTCAAGCGCACGGTCGACGGCATGGGCGTGAAGATGCCGAGCCTCAGCTCCGTGGTCCTGAGCGGCCTCGAAGGCGTGACGCGGGTGAAGGGCGCCCGGCCGCCGAAGACCTCGAACACGGTCCTGCCCGAGAACCAGGGCAAGCGACCGAAGGCGCCGCGCGCACCGCGCCTCGGCCGCACCCCGAAGAACCCGCCGACCCCGCCGACCCCGCCGAGTGGAGGCCCATCATGACCGAACCGGCCGCCCCCGAGGCATCCGTGCCCCCCGAGGCATCCGCCCGACCCGAGACATCCGCCCGACCCGAGGCATCCGCCCCGCTCGAGCCGACCGCGCCGGTCGGCGCCGTGGTCCCGCCCGAAGCGGCCGGACCCGTGCGACCCGCGAGCCTGCCGCTCCGCGGCAGCGAGCACGGGCCCGCGCTCGGCCAGTCGTTCTACGAGTCCGTGGGCGGCAGCGCGACGTTCGAGAAGCTCGTGACCGAGTTCTACCGCGGCGTCGCCGGCGACCCCGTGCTGAAGCCCATGTACCCCGAGGAGGACCTCGGCCCCGCCGCACGGCGGCTGCAGCTGTTCCTCGAGCAGTACTGGGGCGGGCCGGGCACGTACAGCGCCGAGCGCGGGCACCCGCGGCTCCGCATGCGGCACCTGCCGTTCAAGGTGAACCCCGACGCGCGCGACCGCTGGCTTGCACACATGCGGGCCGCGGTCGATACGCTTGAGCTCCCTCCGCTCGCGGAGGAGACCCTCTGGGACTACCTGCAACGAGCGGCGTTCGCGATGGTCAACACCTTCGACGACTGAACCGCTGCTGCACCGCTGTTCCCGGCCGAGACGAAGGAGTCACCGTGGCCGCTTCCGTCGCTGCACCCGCCCCCGACGCGATCATCGTGGGCGCGGGCCTCGCGGGTCTGGTCGCCGCGTCCGAGCTCGTCGACGCCGGCGCACGCGTCGTCATCGTCGACCAGGAGCCCGCCGCGAGCCTCGGCGGCCAGGCGCACTGGTCGTTCGGCGGGCTCTTCCTCGTCGACTCCCCCGAGCAGCGCCGCATGGGCGTGCACGACTCGCTCGAGCTCGCCCGGCAGGACTGGGAGGGCTCGGCGGCCTGGGACCGCGACGACGACGTCTGGGGCCGGCGCTGGGCCGAGGCGTACCTCGAGTTCGCGGCCGGCGAGAAACGGGCCTGGCTGCACGAGAAGGGCGTCCGGTTCTTTCCCGTCGTGGGCTGGGCCGAACGCGGCGACGGCCGGCCGGCGGGGCACGGCAACTCGGTGCCGCGCTTCCACATCGCATGGGGCACGGGGCCGGGCGTCCTCGCGCCGTTCGTCGCGCGCGTGCAGGCCGGCGCGGCCGCCGGGCTCGTGACGCTGCGCCATCGGCATCGCGTCGACGAGCTCATCGTCGAGGGCGGGGCGGTCGTCGGCGTGCGCGGCGCGGTCCTCGCCGACGATCCAGCCGGTCGCGGACAGTCCAGCAGCCGCGACGAGGTCGGCGAGTTCGAGCTGCGCGCGCCCGCGGTCGTCATCGCCTCGGGCGGCATCGGCGGCAACCACGAGCTCGTCCGCAAGTACTGGCCGACGCGCATGGGCGAGCCGCCCGTCGCCATGCTCTCCGGAGTGCCGGCGCACGTCGACGGCCGCATGCTGCCCATCGCCGAGACCGCGGGCGCCAGGCTCGTGAACGGCGACCGCATGTGGCACTACACCGAGGGCATCACGAACTTCGACCCTGTGTGGCCGCTGCACGGCATCCGCATCCTGCCCGGGCCGTCCTCGCTGTGGTTCGACGCGACGGGACACCGGCTGCCGGTGCCGCTCTACCCGGGATTCGACACGCTCGGCACGCTCGAGCACCTCGCCGCCACCGGGTACTCCCACTCGTGGTTCGTGCTCACGCAGCGGATCATCGAGAAGGAGTTCGCGCTCTCGGGCAGCGAGCAGAACCCCGACCTCACGGGAAAGGACCTGCGGCTGCTCGCGCAGCGGCTCGGGTCGGGTGCACCGGCTCCGGTCGAGGCGTTCAAGCGCCGCGGCGTCGACTTCGTCGTCGCCGACACCCTGCCCGAGCTGCTCGCCGGCATGCAGGGACTCTCGGGTGAGGCGCCGCTCGACACGGAGAACATCGAGCGCGAGATCCGGGCGCGCGACCGCGAGCTCGATCATGAGTTCTCGAAGGACCTCCAGCTGGCCGCGATCCGCGCGGCACGCGCCTACCGCGGCGACCGGCTGATCCGTGTGGCGCCACCCCACCGCATCCTCGACCCGGAGGCCGGGCCGCTCATCGCGGTGCGACTGCATCTGCTGACCCGCAAGACGCTCGGCGGCATCCAGACCGACCTCGACTCGCGTGCGCTCGGCGCCGACGGGACGCCGGTCCCCGGGCTGTTCGCCGCGGGCGAGGCCGCGGGTTTCGGCGGCGGCGGCGTGCACGGGTACCGAGCGCTCGAGGGGACGTTCCTCGGCGGATGCCTGTTCACGGGACGCGCGGCCGGACGGGCGATCGCCCGGGCCTGAGCGGCCGGCGGCCTCGTCGTGTCCGCTCGCGCTCGGGCGCGCTCAGCCCTTGAGGCTCCACGGCCGCTGGCGCACGAGCACGTGCCCGCGCCGGGAGCTCAATCGCGTCCACGGGCCGGTCTCGAACACGCCGATCCGGTCGTCGCCGAGGAATCCGAGGCTGAACGCCGCGAAGGCCGCTCCGGCCGGCACGTACTCGAGACCATCGATGCCGCGCCCCCACACCTCGCTGCGCACGCGCTGGACGAGCTGCTCGCCCGTGCCCGACGGGATCGCCGCGGCCACCTCGTCGATGCCGGCACGGGCCGCCGCCTCGAGCGTCGGCGCGGCGGTCTCGCCGACCGCGCGCCAGCCGCCCCGCGGGGGCGAGATGCCGGCCCAGGTCACCGTGTTGACCTCGGCGGGCCGGGTCATGGGCACCGGGCGACCCTCGGGGTCGTTCACGAACGCGTCGTGCGCCCGGGTCACGCGGTCGAGGAGCGAACGCATGGGCACGACCGCGTCGAAGTCCTCGGTGTCGACGAGGGCGAACGTGCGCAGCCCGAGCACGGTGGGGCTCTCGTCGAGGATGCCGCGCGGGTACACGATCGCCGTGTAGACCGCGAGGATCCCGGCGCCCGCCATGAGGCGCACCGAGCCGTCCTCCACGCGACCGGCGCGCTGCAGGTAGGTGTGCAGGTCGCCGAGCGCGAGGCCGTCGGCGAGCGTCAGTTGCTGGACCATCTCTGTCTAAACTACCAAGAGAGCGCCGTCCACTTCGCAGCGGCCGTCGTGCGTGCGTGCGTGCGTGCGCGGCACGCCGCGCCCCTACGGAGGAACGATGAACAGCCCCATCGAGGGACTCCTGCGCACGTTGCAGCTCACCGACACCGGTGCCCGCACGACCGAGGACATCTTCACCGGCCCGTCGCAGTGGATGCCGATGGGCCGCGTCTTCGGCGGGCAGGTGCTCGCCCAGTCGCTCGTCGCGGCCACGCACACCGTCGACGACGACCGGCCCCTGCACTCGATGCACGGCTACTTCCTGCGGCCGGGCGACACCGCGCACCCGATCACCTTCTCGGTCGACCGCATCCACGACGGCCGGTCGTTCTCGACCCGCCGCACCCAGGCGTTCCAGCAGGGCCTGCCGATCCTGTCGCTCATCGCCTCGTTCCAGACGGAGGACGAGGGCCTCGAGCACGAGTCCGCCATGCCGGAAGACCTTCCCGACCCCGAGTCCCTGCCCTCGGCGGCCGAGGTGCTCGGCGGGATCGATCACGAGGTCGCGCAGTACTGGTCGAAGGAGCGCGCCTTCGACATCAGGCACGTCCCGTCGCCCGTCTACCTGCGCGTCGACGGCGAACGTGTCCCCCGGCAGGCCGTGTGGATGCGCGCCATCGGACCGCTCCCCGACGACCCCAAGCTGCACCGTGCGGCCCTCGCCTACGCGAGCGACTATTCGATCCTCGAACCGATCCTGCGCGCGCACGGGGTCGCCTGGGCGACCCCGGGGCTCAAGGTCGCGAGCCTCGATCACGCGATGTGGTGGCACCGCACGGCCCGCGCCGACGAGTGGCTGCTGTTCACCCAGGAGTCGCCCGCGGCACGCGGCGGCCGTGGACTCTCCCTCGGCCGCATCTACACGCGCGCAGGCGAGCTGGTCGCGTCGGTCGCCCAGGAGGGCATGATCCGGGCGCCTCGGGAGTTCCTGGACCGCGACTGACCCCGGCGCGACGCCGGAGGCCGTCCGCGCGGGGCGGAGCTCTTCCGCGCGCGGGCATCGACCGCCACAATGGCACCACGGGTGCCGCGCAGCGGGGCACGGCACCGAGAGGCGGTGCATCATGGCACGTGGAACGGAACTCTCAAGACGGACGATGCTGGTCATCGGCGGCACGGGCGCCGCGGCGGGCGCACTGACCCTCGCCGGGTGCGGGCCGGGTGGTGAGACGGATGCCCCGGCGACGACGGATGCCTCGGGGGTGCCGCCGGCCTCGGAGGGCGGCGGCTCCGCCGCGGCGGGCGGGGAGATCGCCGCGCTCTCGGAGGTGCCGGTCGGCGGCAGCGTCGGTGTGGAGATCGACGGCGATCCCGCGCTGCTCGCCCAGCCCGAAGCGGGACAGGTCGTTGCCTTCAGCGCGATCTGCACGCATCAGGGCTGCGTCGTCGGCGCGGCAGGCGATCGGTTCGAGTGCCCGTGTCACGGCTCGGTGTACGACGCGGCGACCGGCGACGTGCTGCAGGGCCCCGCGATCGATCCCCTCCCACCCATCGAGGTGCGGGTCGAGGGCGACCGGATCGTCGCGGGCGCGTGATGGACGCGGTGACCTGATGGACTACGTGTTCGCAGGGCTGCCGCTGCACGTGCTGCTCGTGCACGCCGTGCTCGTCCTGGTGCCGCTGCTGGTGCTGCTGCTCGTCGTCGTCGGCGCGTGGCCGGCCGCCAGGCGGGTGCTGTGGCTTCCGTGCCTGGTCCTCGCCGCGCTCCTGCTGCCGCTGGTCCTGGTGACCGTGGAAGCGGGCAAGTGGTTGCAGCAGCGGGTACCGCCCGCCCCGCTCATCGAGGTGCACACCGGGCGCGGCGAGACCCTGGTGCCGTGTGCGATCGGGCTCCTCGCGGTCGCGGTGGTGGTCGCGGGCTGGGCGATCGTCGAACTGCTCGGGCGCCGGCGCCCGAACGGGCAACCCGTCAGGGCCGCCGTGATCGGGATGAGCGCGCTGCTCACCCTGGGGGCGCTCGGGGTCGGTGCCGGCGCGACGTGGACGCTCATCCTCATCGGCGAGTCCGGAAGCCGCGCGGTCTGGGAGGGGAGCTTCTCGGAGGATCCGCTCGAGTGAGTCGGCGGGTCGCTCACCGGCCGTCACGTGGCGACTGCCGGACGAATCCGTGCTCGTACGCCAGGATGACGAGGTGGACGCGGTCGCGTGCCTCGAGCTTCTGCAAGAGCCGCCCGACGTGGGTCTTCACGGTCGACTCCGAGAGGAAGAGCCGCGCGCCGATCTCGGTGTTGCTCGCGCCTTCGGCGACGGCGGCGAGCACCTCCAGCTCGCGCGGTGTCAGCGCCGCGAAGACGGCGAGCGACGGGCGATCGGCCGTGCTGCTCGGCAGCGCATCGGCGAACAGCTCGATCATGCGGCGGGTCACACGCGGGGCGAGCGCCGCATCGCCCGCGTGGACCGTACGGATCGCATCGACGAGCTCGGCCGGCCGCACGTCCTTCAGCAGGAAGCCGCTCGCTCCGGCTCGCAACGCGCCGAAGGCGTACTCGTCGAGATCGAACGTGGTGAGCACGATCACGCGCGTCGCGCGTCCTTCTGCCACGACCGCGCGCGTCGCGGCGATGCCGTCGACCCGAGGCATCCGCACGTCCATCAGCAGGACGTCGACCTCGGCGGTCGCGACGAGCGCGACTGCCTCGTCGCCATCCGAGGCCTCACCGACGACCTCGATGCCCGGCTCCGATTCGAGCACCATGCGGAACCCGGTGCGGACGAGCGCCTGATCGTCGACGATGCCGACCCGGATCGGGGCGGCGGCGGTCGGGTGGGCGCCGACCGGACGGTCGTGGCGGGTCACAGCTCATCCTCTCGGATCGTGGGCTCAGCGCGCATCGTGGCGCGGACTTCCCAGCCGCCGCGCGATCGCGGGCCGGCCCCGAAGGACCCGCCGTAGAGCAGGACCCGCTCGCGCATGCCGACCAGCCCCCGGCCGCCGGCCTCCGCGGGGGCGAGGTCCGCACCTCCGTCATCGTCTGACGCGCGGACGCCGTCGTCCGTCACCCGGACCTCCACCACGCCCTCGGACTGCTCGATGAGCACCTCGACCTGCGACGGACGTACCGCATGGCGGAGCGTGTTCGTCAGAGACTCCTGCACGATGCGATACACGGTCAGCTCGAGGTTGGGGTCGGTCAGCTGCGGGCCCGCGGTCGTGAGCCGCACCGGCAGGCCCGCCGCCCGGAACGTCTCGACGAGCACGGGGATGCCGGCCGTGCCCGGCATCGGGCTGAGCTCGGCGGGCGCTTCGGCAGGATCGGGGCTGGCCGCGAGGACGCCGAGCATACGACGCATGTCGGCCAACGCCGACCGACCGGTCTCCGCCACGCGTTCCATGGTCTCGGCCGCTCGATCCGGATCCCGCGGTGCGACCGCGGCGGAGCCCGCGGCGAGGGTCACCATCACGGTGAGGCCGTGCGAGACGATGTCATGCATCTCGCGCGCGATCCGCGCCCGTTCCATCGCGGCCGCGAGCCGCGCCTGCTGGTCGCGCTCGCGGGCCAGGTCGTGGGCGCGGGCGATGAGCGCGTCGACGTACCGGCGGCGATTGCCGACGGTCACCCCGATGAGCGTGGCGATGAGCATGAGCACGGTGTGCTGCGACGCGGAGGCCACGGTGTCCGGGCCGGTCGCGGGGGCCCCGAGGTGCTGCGCCCACACGTCGAGGTAGCTCGCGAGCGTCGCCACGGCGACCGAGCCGGCGAACCCGAGCCACGCGGACTTGGTCGAGCGGTACACGGCCAGGGCGTACAGCGCGAGCAGGATCGGGAACGTGTCGACGACCCCGTACGGGAAGACGACCAGGCAGACCGCCCAGGCGATGAAGAGCAGCAGCCACGGTCGCCGGCGCCGGAACAGCAGGATCGCCGCGCCGGCGACCACGACGGCGACGAGGCGGAGCGCGACGATCCACGCGGGCGGGAGCGCCGGGTCGCCGACCGCCGAGCCGATGAAGGTGGGCAGGAGGTAGAACCCGGCGATGAGCGAGTCGGTGAGCCACGGATGCCTCGCCCAGAACCGCCGGATCACCCCGGGAGGTCGCGGAAGACGGGGCGTGCCCCCGGCGTCCGAGATCCGGACGCCGGGGGCGTATGGCGCATCCGTCATGCTGTGGACTCTACGCGTCCCGTCGCTTGAGGAGCGCGAGCGCACCCGCCATCGCGGCGACGACCCAGCCGAGCACGACGAAGAGGCTCACCCAGGCGCCGAGCTCGTCACCGGCCGGCCAGGCGGTCGCCGACATGAAGATCCCGGTGCCCGCCGAACCGATGAGGTACGGGATGACCTCGCCGGGCCATTCCGCCGGGATCATCTGCAGGACGGTCGGCAGGAGCAGGATGAGGCCCAGCACCGCGGCGATGCCACCCGCGCTGCTCCGCACGATGGTGCCGATCGCGAGCGCGAACACGGCGACGAGCGCCAGGTACAGGGCTGCGCCCAGCACCGGGAGGAAGATCGCGGGCTCCAGCAGGCTGACCGAGACCCCGCTGCCGGCGACGACGATCGAGGTCACGCCGTACGCGCCGAGCGTGGCGACGAGGCCGACCACGAACGTCGAGACGAACAGGACGACCGCCTTCGCGGCCAGCGCCGGCGTGCGCCTCGGAACGGCCGTGAGCGTCGAGCGGATCATCCCCGTCGAGTACTCGCCGGTGATGACCAGCACGCCGAGGACTCCCGCGACGAGCTGGCCGAACAGGACGCCGAACGTCGTGGACTGCACGACGAGGGCGACCTGCTGTTCGACCGGCATGGCGGCGAGGTCTCCCCCGCGGTTCACACCGCCCATGCCGTTCACCAGGCTGAGCGACATGATGAGCGCCATGCCCAGGGCGATGACGATGACGATGGCATACGACCAGACCGTCGAGCGCAGGCTCCGCAACTTGATCCACTCGGACCGCAGGACACCGGCGAAGCTCAGCGAGCTTTCGGGAGCCGTGCGCGATGCGGCGGTGGGCTGGGGCAGGGTCGTGGTCATCGGACGGCCTCCGTTCGGTACTCGACGGCGTCGGCGGTGAGTGCCATGTAGGCCTCCTCGAGCGACGCGCTCTGCGGGGTGAGCTCGTGCAGCGCGATGCCGTGCTGCGCGGCGAGGTCGCCGATGCGTGCGGCCTCGACGCCGGTGATGTCGAGCACGCCGGCCTCGGCGCGCACGATGGCGACGTCGGGCGCCGCGAGCAGGTCCGCGAGCTGCGAGGCGTGCGGCGAGCGCACGCGGGTGCGCACCTGAGTGCTGCCGGCGATGACGTCGGACACGGGCGCGTCGGCGATGATCTCCCCGCGGCCGATCACGACGAGGTGATCCGCGGTGAGCGCCATCTCGCTCATGAGGTGCGAGGAGAGGAAGACCGTCCGGCCCTCGGCGGCGAGGCTCCGGACGAGGCGCCGCACCCAGAGGACGCCCTCGGGGTCGAGTCCGTTCACGGGCTCGTCGAGGATGAGCGTCGACGGGTCGCCGAGCAGCGCAGCGGCGATGCCGAGGCGCTGGCCCATGCCGAGGGAGAAACCGCCGACGCGCTTGCGTGCGACCGTCTCGAGGCCCGTGAGCTCGATGACCTCACGAACCCGGCTCGCACCGATGCCGTGGGTCGCGGCCATGGCGAGCAGGTGGTTGTAGGCGGTGCGGCCGGTGTGCACGGCTTTCGCGTCGAGCAACGCGCCCACCTCGTGCAGCGGCGCGCGGTGGGCGGCGTACGGCCGGCCGTTGACGGTGACCCGGCCGGCGCTCGGCCGGTCGAGTCCGACGATCATGCGCATCGTCGTGGACTTGCCCGCGCCGTTCGGACCGAGGAAGCCGGTGACCTGCCCGGGGCGCACCGTGAAGCTGATGTCATTGACGGCCGTCTTCGCGCCGTAGCGTTTGACGAGCCCTTCTGCCGTGATCATGCGTCAACGGTAGGCCGGAGGAACGGACTGGCGCGTCCGTCTCAGGAATGCTCTTCGCCGCACGCGGAGTGGTACCGAGGTACCACTCCGGCCAGCCGGCGCCGGTCGCCGGCCGCCGGGTTCCGGCTACCGTCGCCGGAAGGTGAGCGCGGCTTCGACGTACGGCGACCAGGCCTGCCGTTCGTGCTCGGAGATGCGGCGGGGCCGGGCGGTCTCGACGTCCACGAGGACGATGGTCGTGCTGGCGCGCGTGTAGCAGGTGCGCGGGGCGACGCCGATGGGCGACCACACCTCGTAGCAGACCTCGAGGCTCGCGCCGCCCATGTGCCCGATCCAGAGCTCGATGTCGAGCGGCTGGCGATGGTACGGGATCGGCGCGAGGTACTCGACCTCTTGCCGCGCGATGAGCGTGTTCGTCGTGCGATCCGATGAAGCGTCGATCACGGCCGTCGAGGCCCCCGCGGCATGCTCGGACGTCTCGTCGGACACCCAGAACGCCTGGATGCGAGCCTCCTCGAGGAGGCTCAGCATCCGGGCGTTGTTGACGTGGCCGTACGCGTCGAGATCGCCCCAGCGGAGCGGCGTCGGCACGTGCAGGCGCATCCGTCAGTCCCTGGTGAGCTTGCGGTACGCGGAGCGATGCGGCTTGGCCGCTTCGGGGCCGAGACGTTCGATCTTGTTCTGCTCGTACGCCTCGAAGTTGCCCTCGAACCAGTACCAGTTCGCCGGGTTCTCCTCCGTGCCCTCGTAGGCGAGGATGTGGGTCGCGATGCGGTCGAGGAACCACCGGTCGTGCGTGATGACCACCGCACACCCGGGGAACTCCAGCAGCGCGTTCTCGAGGCTCGAGAGCGTCTCGACGTCGAGGTCGTTCGTCGGCTCGTCGAGCAGGAGGAGATTGCCGCCCTGCTTGAGCGTGAGCGCGAGGTTCAGTCGGTTGCGCTCGCCGCCCGAGAGGATGCCGGCCCGCTTCTGCTGGTCGGGTCCCTTGAAGCCGAAGGTCGAGACGTACGCACGGCTCGGCACCTCGGCCTTGCCGACCTGGATGTAGTCGAGCCCGTCGGAGACGACCTCCCACAGGTTCTTGTTCGGGTCGATGCCCGTGCGCGACTGATCGACATAGGAGATCTTGACGGTCTCGCCGACCTTCACCGTGCCGCCGTCGACCTCTTCGAACCCGACGATGGTCTTGAAGAGCGTGGACTTGCCGACGCCGTTGGGGCCGATGATGCCGACGATGCCGTTGCGGGGCAGCGAGAACGAGAGCTTGTCGATGAGCTTGCGGTCGCCGAAGCCCTTCTCGAGGTTCTTCACCTCGAGCACGACGTCGCCGAGACGCGGGCCCGGCGGGATCTGAATCTCCTCGAAGTCGAGCTTCCTGGTGCGCTCGGCCTCCGCCGCCATCTCTTCGTAGCGGGCGAGACGCGCCTTCGACTTCGCCTGACGGCCCTTGGCGTTCGAGCGAACCCACTCGAGCTCGTCTTTCAGCCGCTTCTGCAGCTTCTGGTCCTTCTTGCCCTGGACGTCGAGTCGCTCGGCCTTCTTCTCGAGATACGTCGAGTAGTTGCCCTCGTACGGGTACAGCCGGCCGCGGTCGACCTCGCAGATCCATTCCGCGACGTGGTCGAGGAAGTACCGGTCGTGGGTGACGGCGAGCACGGCGCCCGGGTACTTGGCGAGGTGCTGCTCGAGCCAGAGCACGCTCTCGGCGTCGAGGTGGTTGGTGGGCTCGTCGAGCAGCAGCAGGTCGGGTTTCTGCAGCAGCAGCTTGCAGAGCGCGACACGTCGCTTCTCACCGCCCGACAGCACCGAGACAGGTGTGTCGCTCGGCGGGGTGCGCAGTGCGTCCATCGCCTGCTCGAGCTGGGAGTCGAGATCCCAGGCGTCGGCTGCGTCGATCTCTTCCTGCAGCTTGCCCATCTCGGCCAGCAGCGTGTCGAAGTCGGCGTCGGGGTCGGCCATGGCGAGCGAGATCTCGTTGAACCGGTCGAGCTTGCCCTTGATCGGGCCGACGCCTTCTTGGACGTTCTCGAGCACGGTCTTCGACTCGTCGAGCTCGGGCTCCTGCATCAGGATGCCCACCGAGTACCCGGGGCTCAGGCGCGCCTCTCCGTTGGAGGGCTGGTCGAGCCCGGCCATGATCTTGAGGATCGTGGACTTTCCCGCACCGTTCGGGCCGACGACGCCGATCTTCGCTCCCGGGAGGAACGCCATCGTGACGTCATCGAGGATCACCTTGTCGCCGACCGCCTTGCGGGCGCGAACCATCGAATAGATGTACTCAGCCATATTGCTACCAGTCTATGGGGCGCGTCTGACCGACCAGGCAGGCGCCGGTGCCGAGCATGGGTCGCACGGCGCCGTGATAGCCGCCGGACTTCGGACCGTACTGGCCGACGAGGCACTCGCCCTGGAACGCGACCGAGAACTGCACGGAGTCGGCCGGATCGTCGATCGTGGTGCGATCGGCCGTGACCTGCATGGCCGCCTTGTCGAACCCTCCTGCGACCAGCGCGTCGATGAACGCACGGCCGCCGGCGTTCGGGTCGGCCGCGACGACCGCCTGATTCACGCTGTCGAAGTACGCGAGATTCTCACTCGCCGAAAGGTCAGGGCTGAAGACGGGCGCGGGCGGCGGCGTCTCGGTGGGCTCGGTCGTGGGGGTCGCGCTCGGGGTCGGCTCAGGGTTGGCGGAGCTGCACCCTGCGAGCCCGATCATGAGTGCGGCCCCGGCGAACGCCAGAGCCACCGACTTGCGGTACCGCCTCGACATGTCTCCCCTGTCCCGGCGGCAGACCGACCGCCCGTGCCGAGTCTAGGCGGTCGGCCCGCACGGGCGGTGCACGGCCGTCGGGCCGGGTCAGCTCGCGAAACCGGCGAGCTCCGACACCTCCTCCTCGTCGGCTTCGTCGAGGTCATCGTCGTCACCCGCATCGTCGAGCTCGTCCGGCTCGTCGAGCTCGTCCAACTCGTCCGACTCGTCGAGGTCGTCGATGTCGTTGTGATCCGAGGTGTTCGCCGGATCGGGAGTGCTCGCCTCGTCGCGCCTGGGCGGCTCGAGCCGCTGCAGCTGGGTCATCCCCCATGACAGGTCGTGCCCGATGGCGTCGGCTTCGATCTCGATGGCGACGCCCGCCCGGTCGCCCGCTTGCCACGGCCGTTGCTTCAACCGCCCGTGCACCACGACGTGTTCACCCTTGCGCAGCGAGGCATTGGCGTTGAACGCGAGCTGCCGGAACGCCGAGACGGTGTACCAATTGGTGCCCGCGTCTTCCCACGCGCCCGTTGCACGGTTGTAGAAACGACGGCTCGACGCGAGCCGGAATGAGGTGATGGGCAGCTGCTGGCCCGTGACGATGGCTCGTGGGTCGCTCCCCACGACGCCGGTGACGGTGATCAGATCGGTGGACATGTTCGCTCCTTGTGTCGGCGACCGCCACGGTGACGGCCGACGACACCCGGAGCGCTCGTGCCGGATCGCCCCGGGTGTCGTGCGACGAGGATCCCGTGCCGGCGAGGCATCCGATCGCCCGCGGAGCGAGATTGCGGAACGCGCCGTCTCCGAGACGGCTGTGGAGGACGTCTCAGGCGACCACGTAGTCGGCGTACGAGCGGCGGATCTTGTTCACCTTGGGAAGCGCGACGGCGAGACAATAGCCCTGGCCCGGGTTCTTGGCGAAGAAGTCCTGGTGGTACTCCTCGGCCGGGTAGAACGCGCCGAGGGGTTCGATGGTCGTCACGATCTCGCCGTCCCACCAGCCGGCTGCGCGCTCGCGCACGCGCTCGAACCGCTCGCGCTGCTCGTCATCGGCGAAGTACATCGCCGAACGGTACTGGGTGCCGATGTCGTTGCCCTGCCGGTTGAGCTGACGCGGGTCGTGGAGCGTGAAGAACACGTCGAGGATCACGTCGGCCGGAATCACGTCGGGATCGAAATCGACCCTGACCACCTCGGCATGCCCGGTCGTCCCGGTGCAGACCGCTTCGTACGACGGATCCGCCACGGAACCACCCGTATACCCCGAGACGACCTCGTGCACCCCGCGCAGGGTGCGGTACACGGCATCGAGGCACCAGAAACACCCACCGCCCAGAACGAAGCTCTCCATCGCCACAGCCTAGCGCCGGGCGATGTCGGTGGTCGCCCGTAGCGTGAGCACGAACGCAGGGCCGGCTGCCGTCGATGAGAGGAGCGTCACCGATGTCCGAGATCATGTTCCGTTCGCGCGTCGCTGCCGGTGCGGCGTCCGGGTCCGAGCGGTTCCCCGCCGACGTCCCGGGTCTGCGATTCGCCTCCGCGCGATCGAACCTGTGGCGCGTGGCCACGGCCGACGGCACCGTGCTCGGCCACATCGAGCGCGTCGCCGCGGCGGACGGTGAGCGCTATCTCGCTCGCCGCGCACGTCCGGGGCTCGCGCACGCGATCGAGCTCGGCCGGTTCGCCACGTCGCGCGACGCCGCCGAGGTGTTCCGCTGATCGCGGCGGCGCAGGCCCGGCACGCCGAGCGCGGTTGCCCGGCGCAAGCCACGTCCGCGAGTAGCCTGCGCTCATGCAGTGGCTGAACGATCTCATCTCCTGGCTCGGCTCGAGCGCGGCCCGTCCCGCGATCTTCGCCGCAATCCTGCTCTTCGTGGCCGTCGTCATCGCCGGTCTGCTCGCCGCCTGGATCTCCAGCGCGGCCGTCAAGCGCATGGTCACCCAGCGCGACCGCGAGCTGAAGACCGCGGCCATCGCCGCGCTCGTCGATGCGGCCACCGAGGCATCCGTCTGGAACTCGCTCACCCCGCAAGAGCAGGTGCTCGCCGACCGCGCCGTCGGACAGGCCGACATCCACGTCCGTCTCCTGCCCATCCGCGGCTCGGACATCGCCGCGAACTGGGCCGCACACCAGCTGCACGAGCTGAAGCGCGCCTCCGCGACCTTCGGCTACCAGTTGGAGCCCGCCGTCACCGATTTCCGCGACCGACTGCTCGAATGGCAGCGTCACCCCGGCCGGGCGAAGAAGCAGTTCCAGAACGACCTCGCCGGTTGGCGGGCCGAGAGCGCCCGGCCCGAGCAAAGCCTCGCGGTCGAGCAGGACAGCTGGGTCGCCGAGCAGCACCACGAGCGCTACCGCGCCGAGCCCCTGCCTGAGCCCGCGCCGCTGATCGACGTCGATGCCAGCGCACCGACCGCGGTCAACCTGCGTCCGGCGCAGCCGGTCGGCGGCGACACCGACCGCTGACGGAATTGCGCTGACCGGTCAGCCACTTCGGACAGCGGACGGCCGCGGGCATCGCCCGCGGCCGTCCTGCGTCACCCGCGCTGCTTCGACTCCCCCACGCGAGCGCTCGCGTCGTCTCGCCACCACGCATCGAACAGCGAAGCCGGAACGGTGCGCTTGTGCCGCGACTGCAGGAACCGCCGCTCGAGGCGCTCAGCGACCACGTCGTCGATCTCTCGCCCCTCGAGATAGTCGTCGATGTCGGCATATTCGAGCCCGAGGTTCGCCTCGTCGGACTGGCCGGGATCCTCGTCGAGCAGATCGGCCGTCGGCGTCTTCGCGGACAACCGCTCCGGCGCCTCGAGGTACTCGAGCAGCGCGCGCCCCTGCCGCTTCGTGAGCCCCGTGAGCGGCAGCACATCGGCTCCGCCGTCACCGAACTTGGTGAAGAAGCCGGTCACGGCCTCAGCGGCGTGATCCGTCCCGACCACGAGCAGACCACCCTCGCCGGCAAGGGCGTACTGCGCGATCATGCGCACCCGCGCCTTGACATTGCCCTTCCCGAAATCGCTGATCGGCGTGCCGGTCGCCGCGGCGAACCCTGTCGCGACGCCATCGACCCCGTCCTTGATGTTGAACGTCACCGTCTCGGGCGGGCGGATGAACGACAGGGCGAGCTGCGCGTCGTCCTCGTCACGCTGCACGCCGTACGGCAGGCGCACCGCGACGAACCGCGCCGCGACCCCCTCGACACCGAGCTCATCGACCGCGAGTGCGCAGAGCCGGCCGGCGAGCGTCGAGTCCTGCCCGCCGCTGATGCCGAGCACGAACCCGCGGGCCCCCGATCGTCGGAGGTAGTCCTTCAGGAAGTCGACGCGTCGGCGCACCTCCTCCGCGGGAACGATGGTCGGGCTCACGTTGAGTTCGGCGATGATCGCTGCCTGCTGCTCGCGCATGAATCGACCCTACCGCCGGGATGTTTCGGTCATGCGACGGGTAGGAGGGGGTTGCGCGCCGCTAGCATCAGGCCAAATGCCCCGGCAGTTCCGCAGCGCCGCTTGCCAGAAAGGGGAGGACGATGCCGTTCGACCTCTCGCTCACCACGCTCGTCCTCTTCCCCGCGATCGCGGTCATCGCACCGATCATCGCGCGATTCGTCGGACGGCTGCTCCCCGTGCCGCTCGTCGTCTTCGAGATCCTGCTCGGGCTGCTTTTCGGTCCCGCGATCCTCGGCTGGATCCAGCCGGGCGAGGTCGCCTCCGCGCTGGCCGACTTCGGCCTCGCGATGCTGTTCTTCCTGGCGGGGAATGAGATCGACTTCCGCGCCATCCGAGGCCGGCCGCTCATGCGCGCGGGCGTCGGCTGGGTGATCTCGCTCGCCGCGGGCATCGGCCTCGCCGCACTGCTCGCCCCGCATCTCTCCGCCGCCGTCTTCATCGGCATCGCCCTCGCGTCTACGGCGCTCGGCACGATCATGCCCGTGCTGCGCGACTCGGGCGATCTGCGCACCGCGTTCGGCGTCGGCATCCTGGCCGTCGGTGCCGTCGGCGAGTTCGGTCCGCTGCTCGCCATCTCGGTCTTCCTCAGCGGCAGATCGCCCGCGGCGGCCGCATCCGTGCTGCTGCTCTTCGTCGTCGTCGCCGGGGTCGCGATCTGGCTCGCCGCGCGAGGGGCCGGGAAACGGATGCATCGGGTCATCACCGCCACGCTGCACACGAGCGGGCAGTTCGCGGTGCGCCTGGTCGTGTTTATCCTGCTGGCGCTCGCCGCGCTCAGCACCCTGCTCGGCCTCGACATGCTCCTCGGCGCGTTCACCGCCGGGGTGCTGTACCGGCTCCTCCTCTCGGGAGCCCCCGAACGCGATGTCGAGTCCGTCGAGGGCAAGCTCGAAGGCGTCGGCTACGGTCTGCTCGTCCCGATCTTCTTCATCTCCACGGGCGTCACCTTCGACCTCGAGGCGCTCGTCGCCGACCCGTCCACGCTGCTGCTCATCCCCATCTTCATCGTGGCGCTCATCCTCGTGCGAGGCATCCCCTCGTACTTCGCGGCACCGCCCGGTTCACCACCCCGCGACCGGATCGCCACCGGGCTGTTCGGCGCGACGGGCCTGCCGATCATCGTCGCCGTGACTGCCATCGGTGTGGAACACGGCGATCTCACGACCGGCACCGCCGCCGCCCTCGTGGCGGCCGGAATGTGCTCGGTGCTGATCTTCCCGGCAGTCGGCCTCGCCATCCGCGGTCGACAGACCCGGCGCCCGGGCCCGGCGGACCCCGCACATGTGCCCACGGAGGCCTGATCGAAAGACCGCGCGCACCGGTTCGCTAAGCTGGGGTCGCCGGCCCCCGTAGCTCAGCGGATAGAGCAGCAGCCTTCTAATCTGTCGGTCG